>NZ_JBKIBX010000008.1:0-99533 GCF_046557895.1 Methylobacterium oryzisoli
CCGTGGTCCACGTGACCGATCGTCCCGATGTTGCAGTGCGGCTTCGTCCGCGAAAACTTTTCCTTGGCCATATCCCTCACCTGCGGCAAGCCCGCCCACGACGTCCAAGCCGGGCGGAAGGCGCGGCCCGCTTAGAGGGTCTGCGGGCCGCGATCAAGTGCGGCCGTGCGCCGGCGCCCGCGCGGAGGACCGGCCGCGCGCGCGCGAACAGGCCCGGGCAGGGCCGGAACCCTCCCGGGGCAGATCATCGCGGGGAATGAGACGGAAGGTTCCGGCGCGTCAGCGCAGGCGGCCGGGCCGGGCCGGCTCGAACACGATCCGCCGATGGAAGGCGCACCAGCTCTTGCCGTCCTGCACCGGCGCGCCGCAGCAGACCGCGCGGTCGTTCGGCTCGCCGATGATGAACTTGCACACGAAGGCGCCGGATTGCGCGAACGGAATCCGGTGCTCCGGCGACGGCTCCTGGACGGTTTCGGCGGGAAAGAGATGCGACATGCGCACGAGCTGATTCATCGGTGACTGGCTCACGGGCCTCCACTCGGTCCTCATCGGTGGAGGACGACAGGCCGGTTCGAGATGGGAAACACGATACGCCGCCCGTGTGGCCCGTACGGCGGGCACGGGTCGCAGGGTCGGCGCGATTCAACCAATCTGGGGAGGAGCGTGTGGGATTGCAAGGGCTTCGGCCCTCCGACCAAGGGCGTCCGGCGCAGGGCGGGGCTTCGCCGTCTGCATCGCCGCCAAGATCGCCGCCAAGATCGCCGCCAAGCCTGGAGCAAGCCCGGAGGCCGCGGCGCTTCGGCTTCCGCTGCCGCGAAAAGCGGTCTACGCCCGGTCCCGTGGGGCCTGCGCGCCGTCAGGCTCGCGTCGGAGTTCCGCCCATGCGTTTCCTCGTGACGGGTACGGCCGGCTTCATCGGCTTCCATCTCGCCCGCCGCCTGCTCGCCGCGGGCCACGCCGTCACCGGCATCGACGGGATGACGGATTACTACGACGTCGCCCTCAAGGAGGCCCGGCTGGCGGAGCTCGCCGCCCTGCCGGACTTCACGGCGCGGCGCTTCATGCTGGAGGAGCCGGGCGCCTTCGCGGTGGCGATGGCGGAGGCGAGACCCGACATCGTCCTCCATCTCGCGGCCCAGGCCGGCGTGCGCTACAGCCTGGAGAATCCCGGCGCCTACGTGGCCTCCAACATGGTCGGCACCTACGAGGTGCTGGAGGGCGTGCGCCTTCATCCCGTGCGCCACTTCCTGTTCGCCTCCACCTCCTCGGCCTATGGCGGCAACCGCGCGGTGCCGTTCCGCGAGACCGACGCCACCGCCTCCCCGCTCACCATCTACGCCGCCTCCAAGATCGCCGGGGAGGCGATGGCGCATGCCTACGCGCATGTCTGGGGCGTGCCGACCACGGCCTTCCGCTTCTTCACCGTCTACGGCCCCTGGGGGCGGCCCGACATGGCGCTCTACCTCTTCACCCGCCGGATCCTGGCGGGCGAGCCGGTGGAGGTCTACGCCCACGGACGGGCCGAGCGCGACTTCACCTACATCGACGACCTGATCGAGAGCATCTGGCGGCTGACGGCGCTGCCGCCCGCCGTCGGCGCTCCGGTCTCGGCGGCCGACACGCTGAGCCCCGTGGCGCCCTACCGCCTCGTCAATATCGGGGCGGGCCGCCCGGTGAGCGTGAGCGCGATGCTCGACGTGCTGGAGGCGGCGCTGGGCCGTAGGGCCGAGCGCCTGCTGAAGCCCCTGCCCCCGGGCGACCTCGTCCGCACGGTGGCGAGCGCGGATCTGCTGCGCGACCTCACCGGCTACGTCCCGGCCACGCCGATCGAGGTCGGGATCCCGGCCTTCGTGGCGTGGTATCGGAAGCATTACGGTGAGGAGGCGGCCCCTGCCCCGTGAGTGCGGCTTGTCACGCTCCGCGGGGGCGTGCTCAATCGAGGGCATGTCCCACTCCCTCGACACGTCCGGCGAGAATGCGGCCGAGAGCGCGATGACCCCCGCGCCCGCCGGCGCCCCGCGGCAGACGCGGCGCTACGCCCAGAAGCGGGACGCCATCCTGCACGCCGCCGCGGCCCTGTTCAACGAGGCGGGGGTGAAGGGCGCGACTCTGGCGGACGTCGCCCGCGGCGTCGGGCTGATGACCAACAGCGTCACCTACTACTACCGCCGCAAGGAGGACCTCGCCGCCGCGTGCTTCCTGCGCACGATCGCGGTGCTGGACGATCTGGTGGCGCAGGCCGAGGCGGCGCCCGACCCGGCGGCGCGGCTGGCCCGCCTCCTCGACCTCTACTGCGCCCGGCGCGCCGCCGTGGCGGCCGGGGACGAGCCCGACACCGCGGTGCTGCACGACGTGCGCGCCCTGCCCGAGCCGCAGGCGGAGGCGGTCTTTTCGGCCTATGCGGGCCTCTTCCGCCGCCTGCGCGGACTCTTCGACGGCGAGCACCTCGACCGGGCCGAGCGCAACGCGCGCACGCACCTCCTGCTCTCGGTCGTGCACTCGGTCCGGCTGTGGATCGGCCGCTACGAGCCGCGCGATTACGGCCGCGTGGCCGCCCGGGTCACCGACCTGCTCGTCGAAGGGCTCGCCGGGCAGGCGGCCCCCTGGGCGCCCGGCCTGCTGCCGGAGCCCGTGCCGCCGCTGCTGCTGCGCGAGCCCGAGAGCGAGATCTCGCCGGAGGCCTTCCTGCGGGCGGCCACGATCCTCATCAACCAGCAGGGCTACCGCGGCGCCTCGGTGGAAAAGATCTCGGGGCTTCTCAAGGTCACCAAGGGCTCGTTCTACCACCACAACGACAACAAGGACGACCTCGTCGCCAACTGCTTCGCGCGCAGCTTCGCGCAGATCCGGGCCGTGCAGGACGCCGCCGACGCGGCCGGCGGGACCGGGTGGGAGCGGATCTGCACCGCCTCGGCGACGCTGGTGCGCGCGCAGCTCGGCCCGGCGGGGCCGCTCCTGCGGGTCACCGCCTTCAGCGCCCTGCCGGAGGGGCTGCGCACCGAGACGCGCCGCACCATGAACCGGCTCGCGGAGCGGTTCACCTTCTGCCTCGTGGACGGCATGGCGGACGGCTCGGTGCGCGCCCACGACGCCGGCATCGCGGCCCAGCTCGTCAGCAGCATGATCAACGCGGCGGCCGAACTCCCCGCCTGGGTGCCGGGCGTGACGCCCGAGACGGCGGCCGACCTCTACGCGCGCCCGCTCTTCCTCGGCCTGTTCGCCCCGCCGGCGTAGAAAGACCGGTACGGCGGAGCCGGCGTGCGCGGCGGGCCCGCTTTCGAAAACACGGTTTTGCTCGCCCGCGGTTGGCGCTAGGGTCGCGTCCGATCAGGCGCCGGGGCGGACGCGACCCCGGGCACGGGAGGAAGCTGCGATGGATTTCACCCTCTCCGAGCGGCAGCGGCACTGGCGCGACCGCGTGGCCGCGTTCATGGACGAGCACGTCCGTCCCGCCGTGCCGACCTACAAGGCCGAGATGGAGGCGTTCGGGACGGATCGCTGGCAGCCCGTGCCGGTGATCGAGCGCCTGAAGCCGCTCGCGCGCGAGGCGGGCCTCTGGAACCTCTTCCTGCCGCCCTCGCCCCAGCACGACGAGGGCGACTTCCGCGGCGCCGGGCTCACCAACCTCGACTACGCGCTCTGCGCCGAGGAGATGGGCCGCATCTCCTGGGCCTCCGAGGTGTTCAACTGCTCGGCGCCCGACACGGGCAACATGGAGGTGCTGCACCGCTACGGCTCCCCGGCCCAGAAGGCGCGCTGGCTCACCCCCCTGATGGCCGGCGAGATCCGCTCGGCCTTCCTGATGACCGAGCCGGACGTCGCCTCCTCGGACGCCACCAACATCGAGACGCGCCTCCGCCGCGACGGCGACCACTACGTGATCAACGGCCGCAAGTGGTGGTCCTCGGGCGTGGGCGATCCGCGCTGCGCCGTCGCGATCGTGATGGGCAAGACCGACACCGGCGCCCCCCTGCACCAGCAGCAATCGCAGATCCTCGTGCCCCTCGACACGCCCGGCGTGACGGTGGTGCGGATGCTGCCGGTCTTCGGCTACGACGACGCGCCCCACGGCCACGCCGAGGTGATCCTCGACGACGTGCGCGTGCCGGCCGAGAACCTGATCCTCGGTGAGGGCCGCGGCTTCGAGATCGCGCAGGGGCGCCTCGGCCCGGGCCGCATCCACCATTGCATGCGCACCATCGGCGTCGCCGAGGAGGCGCTCGCCAAGATGTGCCGCCGCCTGCTGGAGCGCGTCGCCTTCGGCAAGCGCATCGCCGACCACTCGGTCTGGGAGCAGCGCATCGCGGAGGCGCGCATCGACATCGAGATGACGCGCCTCCTCTGCCTGAAGGCCGCCGACATGATGGACCGGGTCGGCAACAAGGGCGCGAAGCTCGAGATCGCGATGATCAAGGTCGCGGCCCCCCGGATCGCCCTCAAGGTGCTCGACGACGCGATCCAGGCCTTCGGCGGCGCGGGCGTCAGCAGCGATGCGGGCCTCGCCTACGCGTATGCCCGCATCCGGACGCTGCGCCTCGCCGACGGCCCGGACGAGGTGCACAACCGCTCGATCGCCCGCCTCGAACTCGCGCAGTACGGCAACCGCGAGCGGCCGAAGGGCTGATGGGGCGCGGCTCAGGCGACGGACTCGCCCGTCTCCCGGCAGCCGCACGCTTCGAGGCCGCCGCGCATGTGCGGCGGCACGGGGGCCTCCGCCGTGACCGGCGGCTTCTTCGGGTAGAGCGGCAGGCTCAAGGCCCGGGCGTGCAGCTGCAGGCCGGGGCCGCCGTGGCGCGGGGCGCCGCCGTAGATCGTGTCGCCGCGGATCGGCCAGCCCATCGCGGCGCAGTGCACGCGCAGCTGGTGCGTGCGCCCGGTCACCGGTTCGAGGGCGAGCCACGCCGTGCCCGGCCCGCGGCCGAGCACCCGCCAGCGGGTCAGCGCCGGATCGCCCGCCGGATCGGCCTTCATCCACCAGCTGCGCGGATCGTCCGAGCGCCGCGCCAGGGGCAGGTCGATGGTCCCGGCCTCCTCCGCGGGACCGCCCTCGACCAGCGCCCAGTAGGTCTTGTCCACCGCGCTCCCGGCGAAGAGCCGGCCGAGCCGCGCCAGCGCCTTGGCGTGGCGCCCGAGCGCGAGGCAGCCCGAGGTGTCCCGGTCGAGGCGGTGGGCCGCCTCCGGGCGGCGCGGCAGGCCGAAGCGCAGGCCGTCGAGGTGCTGGACCAGGGTCTCGCCGCCCCGCGGCCCCGGATGCACCGGCAGGCCGGCCGGCTTGTCGATGACGAGCACCAGGGCATCGCGGTAGAGCACCCGCGAGACTATGTCTTCGACGATCATGGCGGCCCCGGTCGTCCTCGAAGCTGGTCGCGGCGGCCGGGACGATCCCGGCGCCCAGACCTCTGGAGCAAGTGCGGATGAGCGACAACACCAAGCCGGGGTGGTTCGGCCGCCTGTTCGGACGAAAGGGCGAGACCAAGGAGGCCGAGGAGGCGCCGCCGACCGTCACGCCGTCGGAGGGGGAGCCGGACTACGCCACCGCGGCCGAGGAGAACCCGGCCGCGAGCCCGACGGTCACCGAGGCCTCGCCCGACACGGAGACCGACCGCGACCTCGCCCCCGAACTCGCGGGGGCCGATCTGCAGCCGATCGACGGCGAGCCCGAGCGCCCGCCGGGCGGCACCGCCGGGCAGGCGCCGGCTACGCCAGAGGCGCCCGACGGCGCCGTGGAGGAGCCGGAGGACGAGGATGACGGGGCGGATCATCCCCTCGCGCTTGCGCCCCAGGCTGCGCCTGACGAGGCGGGCGAGAAGCGCGGCTGGTGGAGCCGGCTCACCGGGGGGCTGCGGCGCACCTCCTCGGCCCTCTCGGAGCGCGTCACCGGCCTCTTCACCAAGCGCAAGCTCGACGCGACGACGCTGGAAGAACTGGAGGACGCCCTGATCCAGGCGGATTTCGGCGTCGAGACCGCCATGCGGATCTCGGAGGCGGTGGGCAAGGGCCGCTACGAGAAGGGCATCGCCCCCGACGAGGTGCGGGCGATCCTCGCGGCGGAAGTAGAGCGGGCGCTCGATCCGGTGGCGCGGCCCCTCGTGGTCGAGGGCGGGCATAAGCCCTTCGTGATCCTGATGGTCGGGGTCAACGGGGCCGGCAAGACCACGACGATCGGTAAGCTCGCCCAAAAATTCCGGGCGCAGGGGCGGAGCGTGATGTTGGCGGCCGGCGACACCTTCCGGGCCGCCGCCATCGAGCAGCTCAAGGTCTGGGGCGAGCGCACCGGCGCGCCCGTGATGGCCCGGCCGCAGGGCGCCGACGCCGCCGGCCTCGCCTTCGACGCGCTGCAGGCGGCGCGCGAATCCGGCACCGACGTGCTGATGATCGACACCGCCGGCCGGCTCCAAAACAAGGCCGGACTGATGGCGGAGCTGGAGAAGATCGTGCGGGTGATCACCAAGCTCGATCCGGAGGCGCCGCACGCGGTGCTCCTCGTCCTCGACGCCACGGTGGGCCAGAACGCCATGAGCCAGGTCGAGCTCTTTCAGAAGACCGCGGGCGTCACCGGCCTCGTGATGACGAAGCTCGACGGCACGGCGCGGGGCGGCATCCTGGTGGCGCTCGCCGCCAAGTTCGGCCTGCCCGTCCACTATATCGGGGTCGGCGAGGGCGTGGACGATCTCGAAGCCTTCGCGGCCCGGGACTTCGCCCTGGCGATCGCGGGCCTCGACAAGGACGGCTGAGACTGGCTCCGCCTAGCGGAGCCAGTCTCAGCAGCCCGCGCGGCGCTTGAGCGAAGCCCAAATCCGCCATCCCGAAGGGATCACGCGAATTTGGCACGAGATCCCTGTGTGATCCGGTTCACGGATCGCCCGGCCGTCCGCGGCGACCCTGGCGTCGGGAGGGCCACCATCGCGGCTCCCCGACACAGGAGGGCGGCATGGCTACGATCACCGGCGACCAGAACTGGTTCTTCAAGGACGATACCCTCGTCGGCGGCGAGGAGGACGACGTCATCTACGGCCGCGACGGCAGGGACAAGATCCACGGCGGCAACGGCCAGGACACGCTCTACGGGGGCAACGGCGACGACACGCTGAGCGGCTGGGGCGGGCGCGACGTCCTCGACGGCGGCTACGGCAACGATTCGATGGCCGGCGGCACCAGCGGCGACACCTTCATCGACATCGTCGGCGTCGACACGATGAACGGCGGCGACGGCGACGACCACGTCGACTACTCAGGGTATGCCGGCTGCGTCGTCGTCGACCTCGTCCAGGGCACCGCCCGGCAGGAGAGCCGCCTGTTCGTCGTCGGCGAGGGCGAGCGGTTCGTCGGCGAGGGCACCGACACCCTGATCTCGATCGAGGATGTTTCGGGCGGCGATTACGGCGACACGATCCGGGGGGACGGCGACGGCAACCGGCTCTCGGGCGGCTACGGCGGCGACCTGCTCGACGGGCGCGGCGGCGACGACGTGCTCGGCGGCGGGGCCGGGACCGACACGCTCACGGGCGGCAGCGGCGCCGACACCTTCCTGTTCGATTCGAGCCTCGCCTCGGCCGGCATCGACCGCATCACCGACTTCAACGCCGCGGACGACCGGTTCCGGCTCGACCGCAGCATCTTCACGGCTCTCGATTTCGGGACGCTGTCGGCGAGCGAGTTCAGGATCGTCGACACCGCGGCGCCGACCGGGCTCGACGCCGACGACCGGATCATCGTCTCGTCCTGGAACGGCTACGTCTACTACGATGCGGACGGCTCAGGCTCCGGCGGCGCGGTCGCCATCGCCGACCTCGACGTGGCCGACATGGCAGGGATCAGCGCCCAGGATTTCGTCGCCCTGTGAGGCGGCGCGGGACGGCGCCGGCCACGTCCGGCGCCGTCCTCACGGCAAGGCGGTCGCGATGTCGGTCCGCGCGAAGTCGCCGCCCTTGTAGAGAAGCGGCGCGTCGAGCGTCCGGGCGAGCGCGTAGGCGAAACAATCGCCGTAGTTCAGCCCGGCCGGGTGCCGGCCCTTGCCGAAGCGCGCGAAGGCGTCGGCGGCGCTGCGGGCGAGGGCATGATCGACGGGCAGGATGTCGATGCCGCGGCGCTGGATCCACGCGTCCAGTGCGGCGCGACCGCCGAAGCGGCTCTCCGCGATCATCGCGCATTCGAGATAGTTGCCGGCCGACATCACGCACCGACCGGCCCGGGACATGGCCTCCGACAGCGCATCGGCATCCGCCTCCAGGGTGGCGATCGCCACAAAGACGGAACTGTCGACCACGATCACGACGGCAGGCCGGACTCGTCGTAGCCGAGCACGTCGTCCGGACTGCGTGCGTCGAGCACGTGACCGGTGCGCCATTGTGCCTGCAACGCGCGGTCCGCTGCCAAGCCCTCGGCGATACGGCGCTCCACCGTTCGTTCCTCCGTCAAGCGGTCGCGCTCGCGGCGCAGCAGATCCAGCAGCAGGTCGCCCGGATCGCGCCCGGTCTGCGCTTCGATCTCGGCAAGCAGCGCCTCGGCTTCGGGGTGATCGATGGCGATGGACATCGTGCGGCCTCGGGACGGGATGCGGGCGGAGCCGCGACAGTCTAATGGTCGGACGGCCGCTGCGCGATGCCGTGCGCGACCGGTTCCAGATCAGGCCCCGTCCATGAAGACCGAAGACGTTCCGCCCAAGACCCACCTGCCGCCGCTGGTCAAGCTCGCCCTCGAACTCGGGCCGCTCGGCCTGTTCTTCCTCGGCAACGCCTACGCGGACCGGTTCGGGGTCGCGCCCGACCACAGGCTGTTCGCGGCGACCGGGCTGTTCATCGCCGCCACGCTCGCGGCGCTCGCCATCCACTACGTGCTGGTGCGGCGCCTGCCGATCATGCCGCTCGTCTCGGGCGTCGTCGTGGTGGTGTTCGGCGGGCTCACGCTCGCGCTGCAGGACGAACTCTTCATCAAGCTCAAGCCCACCATCGTGAACAGCCTTTTTGGCGCGGTGCTGCTCGGCGGCCTCGCCTTCGGCAAGCCGCTCCTCTCCCTCGTCCTCGACAGCGTGTTCGATCTCGACGAAGAGGGCTGGCGCAAGCTCACCTTCCGCTGGGGCCTGTTCTTCTTCGTGCTGGCGGCGCTGAACGAGATCGTCTGGCGCACCCAGACCACGGATTTCTGGGTCGGGTTCAAGGTGTTCGGCATCATGCCGCTGACCATCGCCTTCGCGCTGGCCCAGACCCCGCTCCTCCTGCGCCACGAGCGCAAGGCCGAGGGGGCCTGACCGGCGGGAAAGGCCGATGGGAACCGCGGGCGGGATCGCGCGATTCCCGCCCTCATGGACTCCGTCGACGATCTCGCGCGCAAGGCGCTCGTCATCCATCGCAGGCTCTGCGCCCTGTACGGCTGCCCGATCCCGTACTTCCACAGCCTCGATCCGCTGAGCGAACTCGTCTCCTCGCTCCTCTCCCACCGCACCCGCAACGCGGAATCGGGCCGCGCCTTCAAGGCCCTGCGCGCCCGCTACCCGGACTGGGCGGCCCTGATCGAGGCGCCGACGGCGGAGGTCGAGGCCTTGATCGCGGGCGTCACGTGGCCGGAACTCAAGGCGCCCCGGATCCAGGCGATCCTGCGGGCGGTGCGCGGGCAGCACGGGGCGCTGAGCCTCGACTTCCTGGGGGACCTCGACGTGCCCGCCGCGCGGGCGTGGCTCGAAGCGATCCCCGGCGTCGGCCCGAAGACGAGCGCGGCCGTCCTCTCCTTCAGCACGCTGCGGATGCCGGCCCTGCCGGTGGACAGCCACCATCACCGCGTCGCGCAGCGCACGGGCCTGATCGGCCCGCGGGTGGATGTCGGCCCGTCCCACGCGATCCTGCGGGCCCAACTGCCCCCGGACTGGAGCGCGCAGGCCCTCTACGACAACCACGAGGTGCTGATGCTGCACGGCCAGCGCTGCTGCCATCACCGCGCGCCGGCCTGCGGGCGCTGCCCCCTCCTCGACCTCTGTCCGACCGGCCTCGCCCGGCAGGCGCCGCCTGCCGCAGAGGGGACGAGGTCCTGTGCCGCGCCGCAGCCGACTTGACCGGCCGGAGGGGATGGGTTCAGAACGCCGCGCCCGCGGGCCGCTCCCCACCCTTCTTGCCGAGGTCACCCGACGACGATGCCCGCGTTCCAGGAACTCGTCTTCTCCGGCGTCCAGCCGACCGGAAACCTCCACCTCGGCAACTATCTCGGGGCGATCAAGCGCTTCGTCGCGCTGCAGCCGGCCTACGAGACCTGCCTGTACTGCGTGGTCGACCTCCACGCGATCACGGTCTGGCAGAACCCCGACGAACTCACCGCCCAGATCCGCGAGGTCACGGCGGCGTTCCTGGCGGCCGGCATCGATCCCGCCCGCTCGATCGTCTTCAACCAGAGCCAGGTGCCCCAGCACGCCGAACTGGCCTGGATCTTCAACTGCGTGGCCCGCCTCGGCTGGCTCAACCGCATGACGCAGTTCAAGGAAAAGGCCGGCAAGGACCGCGAGAACGCCAGCATCGGGCTCTACGACTACCCCGTGCTGATGGCCGCCGACATCCTGGCCTACCGGGCCACCCACGTGCCGGTGGGCGAGGACCAGAAGCAGCACCTCGAACTCACCCGCGACATCGCGCAGAAATTCAACAACGACTTTTCGGCCGCGATTACCGCGCGGGGCCACGGCGAGG
The DNA here is from genome assembly GCF_046557895.1 of Methylobacterium oryzisoli. Classification (NCBI taxonomy): domain Bacteria; kingdom Pseudomonadati; phylum Pseudomonadota; class Alphaproteobacteria; order Hyphomicrobiales; family Methylobacteriaceae; genus Methylobacterium; species Methylobacterium oryzisoli. The sequence goes on from NZ_JBKIBX010000008.1 coordinate 10,671, forward strand.
CCTTCTTCCCGCTCACCGAGCCGCTGATCGGCGGTCCGGCCGCGCGGGTGATGAGCTTGCGCGATGGCACCAAGAAGATGTCGAAGTCGGACCCTTCCGACTACTCGCGCCTCAACCTGACCGACGACGCCGACGCCATCGCCCAGAAGGTGCGCAAGGCCAAGACCGACGCCGAGCCCCTCCCCTCCGAGGTCGCCGGCCTCGCCGGGCGCCCCGAGGCGGACAACCTCGTGGGCATCTTCGCCGCCTTGCGCGACGTCACACGCGAGGAGGTGCTGCGCGACTACGGCGGTGCGCAGTTCTCGGCCTTCAAGGGCGCGCTGGTGGATCTCGCCGTCGAGGCGCTTGGGCCGGTCGGCGCCGAGATGAAGCGCCTCGTGGCCGATCCGGGCCATATCGACGCCGTGCTGGCGGATGGCGCCGCCCGGGCCGAGGCCATCGCGGCGCCCAACCTCGGGGCCGTGAAGGACATCGTGGGCTTCGTGCGGCGGCGCTGAGGCCGCGCCTCACGCCGTTTCCGAGGCCAACTCCCGCTCCGCCCCGCGCGCGAGCACATCGGCTCGCGTGAGCCCGTGGCGCGCCGCGTAGTCGTCGATCCGCTCCCAGAGATCGGTCGGCAGATCGCTCGGCATCGCGCCCTCGGCGTCGACCAGCACCGCGATGCCGTCGCGATTCTCCGGATCCGCCATGATCGCGTCGAGAGGCGATGGCGCCGGGATCGCCTCGCCGTCCTGAAGCATTCCGTCGAGATGCAGGGCCAGCGACTCGGCGGCCATCCGGCGGGCCTCGTCCAGCGTGCGGCCTGCGCTGATGCAGCCGGGCAGGTCGGGGAACGAGACGCCGTAGTCGCTGCCGGCATCCTTATGGATCAAGGCGATGAACGAGCGGAGCATGATCTCATCTCAGGCGTAGGCCCGCCTGCTTCTCGATGTTGCGCAGCGTACCGATCGGCAGGTCGCGCTTGGGATGCGGCACGGTCACCCGGCCGGCCTTGCGCGGATGCCGAAACTGCACGTGGCTTCCCTTCTGCGCGACCCTGTACCATCCATCCGCTTCGAGGACCGCGATCAAGGTCCGGCTGTCCATCCGCGGTACCTGCCGTATCGGTTCGATCGTGCAATGGAACTGCGGGTGGGGCAAGCCGCGTCCCGTTCAGAAGGAGACCCGATCCGTGCCGATCCAAGCCCTGATCTTCGACGTCTTCGGCACCCTGCTCGACTGGCACGGCGGCGTCGCCCGGGAGGCCGAGCGCCTGCTCGGGACCCTGCGGCCCGACCTCGACGGCGGCGCCTTCGCCCGCGCGTGGCGCGACTGCTACCAGCCCGGCATGGAGCCGATCCGCGCGGGCGCGCGCGCCTACGCGGATCTCGACGTGCTCCACGCCGAGAGCCTGGACGACCTGCTTGCCGCCTGGCGCATCGACGGCGTCGCGCCGGAGGCCAAGCGGGAACTGGTGCGGGCGTGGCATCGCCTCGACGCGTGGCCCGACGTGGCCGACGGGCTCGCCCGCCTGCGCACGCAATTCCTGCTCGCCCCCTGCTCGAACGCGCATGTGCGGCTCGCCATCGCGCATGCGCGGCGCAACGGCCTACCCTGGGACGCGGTGCTCGGCGCCGAGTTCGCCCGCGACTACAAGCCCAAGCCCGCCGTCTACCTGCGCGCCGTCGAGGCGCTGCGGCTGGAGCCCGCCGAGGTGATGATGGTGGCCGCCCACAGCTTCGACCTCGTGGCCGCGGCCGGCTGCGGGCTCGCCACCGCCCACATCGCGCGTCCCGACGAGAGCGGCCCCGGCACCGGCGAGGCGGCCCCCGCCTGCCCGGTCGACGTGGCAGCGCGCGACCTGCGCGACCTCGCCGACCGGCTCGGCTGCTGAGGGAGCGCCCTCAGCCCTGGCCGCGAGCCACCCGGGCCTCGTAGGCCGGCAGGTCGATCAGCCCCTCGGCCTTCGCCCGCGCGGCATCGCCCTCCGGCAGCACCTCCTGCAGCAGGTCGATGCGCTTCCAGAGCGCCTGCGGCGTCTCCCGGTCGGCCGCCGGCACGTACCGGGAGGTCTGCTCCTTGCGGTAGGTGTGGACGTAGCGCGGGCAGTTCACCCAGACCTTCGCGACCGCGACCCGCACGAGGTACTTCGCCTCCGGATAGGCGGCGAGCAGCGGCCCCTCGCGCTCCAGCCGCGCGTTGCCCTGCACGCGCAGCCGGTGCGGCGTCTCGAAGTCGATGAACAGGAGGCCCACCCGGCCCTGCCCGGCGATGTTGCCCACCGAATAGAACATGCCGTTGCCGTCGTAGCCCGGGAAGACCAGGGTGGTGGCGTCCGCCACCCGCACGAAGCCCGGCGCGCCGCCCTTGTAGGAGACCGTGGGATTCCCCTCGGGATCGACGGTCGAGAGGAAGAACATGTCCCGCGCCTCGATGAAGGCGCGCTCCTCGTCGCGGATCTCGGCGTGGACGAAGTCGGTGTCGAGCCACTCGGCGAGCCGCGTCGTCCCGAACTCCTCCTGCAGGGCGCGATGCGCCGCGGAGTAGAGCGAGCCCATGTGTCCTCCTCGTGCCGTTGGCTTGGGCCGCCGTCGGCGGCCGGGCGGATCGTCGCCGGACGGCGTCCCGCGCGCAATCGGCCGGAAGTCCGGTCGGGACAGTCTCCCGCGCGACGATCCCTGGCTCCGGGCACGAAAACGCCGGCCCCGCGGGAGCGGGGCCGGCGCGACGGGCGGCGAAGGACCGGTCCGTTGAGGCCGATCAGTTCTTCGACTTGTCGACCAGGGCTTTTTCCTTGATCCACGGCATCATGCCGCGCAGGCGCTCGCCGACCTCCTCGATCGGGTGGGCGGCGTTGCGGGCGCGGGTGGCCTTGAACGAGGTCTGGTTGACCCGGTTCTCCAGCATCCAGTTGCGCGTGAAGGTGCCCGACTGGATGTCGGTGAGCACGCGCTTCATCTCGGCCTTGGTCTCGGGCGTGATGATGCGGGGACCCGTCACGTACTCGCCGTACTCGGCGGTGTTCGAGATCGAGTAGTTCATGTTGGCGATGCCGCCCTCGTAGATGAGGTCGACGATCAGCTTCACCTCGTGCAGGCACTCGAAATAGGCCATCTCGGGGGCGTAGCCCGCCTCGACCAGCGTCTCGAAGCCCGCCTTGATCAGCTCGACGAGACCGCCGCAGAGCACGACCTGCTCGCCGAACAGGTCGGTCTCGCACTCCTCCTTGAAGGTCGTCTCGATGATGCCGGCGCGACCGCCGCCATTGGCCGAGGCGTAGGAGAGCCCGAGATCGTGGGCGTTGCCGGACGCGTCCTGCGCGATGGCGATCAGGGTCGGCACGCCGCCGCCGCGCAGGTACTCGGAGCGCACCGTGTGGCCCGGGCCCTTCGGCGCGACCATCAGGACATCGAGGTCGGCGCGCGGCTCGATGAGGTTGAAGTGCACGTTGAGGCCGTGGGCGAAGAGCAGCGCCGCGCCCTGCTTCATGGTGCCGTGCAGCGAGTCGCGGTAGATGTCGCCCTGCAGCTCGTCGGGGGTGAGCATCATGACGACGTCGGCCTGCGCGGCGGCCTCGGCCACCTCCATGACCTTGAAGCCCTCGGCCTCGGCCTTCTTGGCGCTGGCCGAGCCCTTGCGCAGGGCGATGACCACGTCCTTGACGCCCGAATCGCGCAGGTTCAGCGCGTGGGCGTGGCCCTGGCTGCCGTAGCCGACGATGACGACCTTCTTGCCCTTGATCAGATTGATGTCGGCGTCGCGATCGTAATAGACCCGCATGGCGGCTCCCCCCTGTGTCGAGTTGGTGGAGGTGGATGTTCACGCTCCGGGCGCTGGAGCGGCCGTGCGATGCGGCGGCCTTTTAGCCGGGCGATCCGCGACAGGGAATAGGCTTGCGGCACAAGCGGGGCCGGAAAGACGGCCAAAGCGCCCTGAACCACCCGGCGGGCGCGGGAGCCTCAGGGTCGTCCCTCGGGCTCCGGCGCGGGCCGGAAGGCCCGCTCTAGCGCGCCCGGCCCCCGCTCACCACATGTCGAGCGCGACGCGGGCCTCGTCGGACATCCGGCTCTGATCCCACGGCGGGTCGAACACCATCGTCACCGTGCAGCCCTGCACGCCCGGCACGGCCGAGACGGCGTTCTCGACCCAGCCGGGCATCTCGCCCGCCACCGGGCAGCCCGGGGCCGTCAGGGTCATGTCGATCGCCACGTGGCGGTCGTCGGCGATGTCGACCTTGTAGATCAGGCCGAGCTCGTAGATGTCGGCCGGAATCTCGGGATCGTAGACGCTCTTGAGGGCGGCCACGATGCCGTCGGTCAGCCGGTCGATCTCCTCGGGCGGGAGCGCGGAGCCGGTCTCGGGCGCGGTGTCGGTCATCGGCGGGTCCTACGCGAACATCATCTCGGCCTTGGCGAGCGCCGCCACCAGCGCATCGACCTCGGCCTGCGTATTATACAATCCGAACGAGGCGCGACAGGTCGAGGTCGTGCCGAAGCGCGCGAGCAGCGGCATCGCGCAATGCGTGCCGGCCCGCACGGCCACGCCCTGGCGGTCGATCACGGTGGCGATGTCGTGGGCATGCGCCCCCTTCACCTCGAAGGAGATCACCGCCCCCTTCTCGCGCGCCCGCCCGATGATCCGCACGCTGTTCATCTCGGACAGGCGCTGGTGGGCGTAGGCCGAGAGGGCCGCCTCGTGGGCGGCGATGCGCTCGCGGCCGAGCTCCATCATGAATTCGAGCGCGGCCCCGAGGCCCACCGCCTCGATGATCGCGGGCGTGCCGGCCTCGAAGCGGTGCGGGGGCTCGTTGTAGGTGATCGCGTCCTGCGTCACCGTCTGGATCATCTCGCCGCCGCCCTGGTAGGGCGGCAGCCGCTCCAGCCACGCCTTCTTGCCGTAGAGCACGCCGATGCCGGTCGGCCCGTAGACCTTGTGGCCGGTGAAGACGAAGAAGTCGCAGTCGAGCGCCTGCACGTCGATCGGCTGGTGCACCGCGCTCTGCGCCCCGTCGAGCAGCACCGGCACGCCGTGCGCGTGGGCGATGCGCACGATCTCGCGGGCCGGCGTCACCGTGCCGAGCACGTTCGACATGTGGGTGATCGCCACCATCTTGGTGCGCGGCGTGAAGAGCTTCTCGTATTCCTCGACGAGGAAGTTGCCCTCGTCGTCCACCGGCGCCCACTTGATCACCGCCCCGCGGCGCTCGCGCAGGAAGTGCCAGGGCACGATGTTGGAATGGTGCTCCATGATCGAGAGGATGATCTCGTCCCCCTCCCCGATCAGCCCGGCCCAGCCCATCGACGAGGCGACGAGGTTGTAGGCCTCGGTGGCGTTGCGGGTGAAGATGATCTCGTCGGTGGAGCCGGCGTTGAGGAACTGGCGCGTGGTCTCGCGGGCGCCCTCGAACCCCTCCGTGGCGGCGTTCGCCATGAAGTGCAGGCCGCGATGCACGTTGGCGTAGGCCGTCTCCATCGCATTCGTCATGGCGTCGATCACCGCCCGCGGTTTTTGCGCGGAGGCGGCGTTGTCGAGGTAGACGAGCGGCTTGCCGTAGACGGTCTGCGACAGGATCGGAAACCGCTCCCGGATCGCCGCGACGTCGTAGGGCTGCAGGACGGGTGCGTTCATCGCCATCTCTTTTCGTCTGAGGCCGCGGGGCCGGCCCGGTGCCGGCCCCGTGCGGGGCTCACCGGCGGCCGGCGAGCCAGGTCTCCACGACGCCGATCATCGCCTCGCGGGCGCCCTCGTGAGTGATCGATTCCAGCGCCTCGCCGAGGAAGGCCTGGACCAGCAGCCCCTCGGCCTCGGCTCGCGGCAGGCCGCGGGCCATGAGGTAGAACAGGAGGTCGTCGTCGATCGCCCCGCAGGTCGCGCCGTGGCCGCAGGCCACGTCGTCCGCGAAGATCTCCAGTTCCGGCTTGTTCATCATCTGCCCCTCGTCGGAGAGGAGGAGGCAGTCGGACTTCATCTTGCCGTCGGTCTTCTGGGCGACCTGCTGCACGATGATCTTGCCCTGGAACACGCCGGTGGCGTCGCCGTCGATCACGGTCTTGAACTGCTCGCGGCTCACCCCGCCGACGGCCGCGTGATCGGCGAGCAGCGTCGAATCGGCGAGTTGCCCGTCGCCGAGCATCGTCGCGCCGTTCACCGCCGCGGTGGCGTCGTCGCCCGCGAACAGCAGGTAGATCTGGTGGCGGGAAAACACCGCGCCGGCCACCACGTTGACGGTCTCGACATGCGAGCCCGCGCCGAGCCTCACCGAGATGGTCGAGAGCGCCACGGCCTCGGCGCCCTCGGCGTTGAGCCGGGTGTGGCGCAGCACCGCCCCGTCCTCGATGATCGCATCGAGGGCGTCGTTCGGCTGGTAGGCGGTGCCGCCCGGGCCCTCGTGGCTCTCGAACAGGGTGAACTCCGCCCCCTCCTCCAGCACCACCAGGGTGCGGGTGGCGGTGGAGAACGCCTCGCCGCCCGTGGCGACGAAGCGCAGGTGCACGGGCCGCTCCACCTTGGCGCCGGCCTCGACCCGGATCAGCGCGCCGTCCGCCATGAAGGCGGTGTTGAGCTGGTAGATCGGGTTCTCGTTCGCCTGCGCCACCGGGGCGAAGCGCTGGGTGAGCGGGTCGCCGTCGGTGAGCGCCTCCGTCAGCGGCGTCACCGTGACGCCGGCCGGGAGCGCGCCGAGGTCCGAGAGCGCCGGGACGAGGTGGCCGTTGACGAAGGTCAGCCGCGCCGCCTCGGTCTCCGCGAACCCCTTGGCGGCCTTGACGGCCTCGCGCGCCGTCTCGGCGCCCGGCGCCTCGGCCGGCGGGGCCGCCTCGCGCAACGCCGCGCGCAGGTCGGAGTACTTGAACGCCTCGACCCGACGATGCGGCAGGCCGGCCGCCTCGAAGAAGCGGAAGGCCTCCTCGCGGGCGATGGCCGAGCCCGGCAGCTTCAGGCGCCGGACCTCGAACAGCTTCGACAGGCCGGTCTCGGCCGCCGTGCGCAGGGTGGTGATGTCCGCCATGGTCACGCCGCCTCGGTCGCGCGGTACTCGGCGTAGCCGCTGGCTTCGAGTTCGAGCGCCAGTTCCTTGCCGCCCGACCGCACCACCCGGCCCTGCGACATGACGTGCACGGTGTCGGGCACGATGTGGTTGAGCAGGCGCTGGTAGTGGGTGATGACGAGGAAGCTGCGGTCCTTGGCGCGCAGCGCGTTCACACCCTCCGACACGATGCGCAGCGCGTCGATGTCGAGGCCGGAATCGGTCTCGTCGAGGACGCAGAAGCGCGGCTGCAGCAGCGCCATCTGCAGGATCTCCATGCGCTTCTTCTCGCCGCCGGAAAAACCGACGTTCAGCGCCCGCTTGAGCATGTCGCGGTCGATCTCGAGCGTGTCGGCGGCCCCGAAGACGCGGCGCATGAAGTCGGGGGTCGACAGCTCCTCCTCGCCGCGCGCCTTGCGCTGCGCGTTCAGCGCCGATTTGAGGAACGTCATGGTGGCGACGCCCGGGATCTCCAGCGGGTACTGAAAGGCCAGGAAAATTCCGGCCGCCGCGCGCTCGTCGGGCGCCATCTCCAGGATATTCTCGCCGTCGAGCAGCACCTCGCCGTCGAGCACCTCGTAATCCGCCTTGCCGGCGATCACGTAGGAGAGGGTCGACTTGCCCGAGCCGTTCGGGCCCATGATGGCCGCCACCTCGCCGTCGTTCACGGTGAGGTCGAGGCCGTTGAGAATGCGGTTGTCCTCGATCTGGACGACGAGATTCTTGATTTCGAGCATCGGATTCCAAAGTCCTTCGAATTGTCTGCGCAGGGATCGCGTGACGGCGGTCCTCGCCCGACGGCCGCCGCTGCGGCCGTCCCGGGTCGCGAGGCCGGCATCTCCGGGACGGGCCTGCCGCGGGCCGCGCGGTCCGGGGTGACGGCGCGCCCCGGGGGCCCGCCGCACCCGGCCGCGTCAGCCCACCGAGCCTTCCAGGCTGATCGAGATCAGCTTCTGGGCCTCGACCGCGAACTCCATCGGCAGTTGCTGGAGCACGTCGCGCACGAAGCCGTTCACGATCAGCGCCCGCGCCTCCTCCTCGCCGAGGCCCCGCTGCTGGCAGTAGAACAGCTGGTCCTCGGAGATCTTGGAGGTGGTGGCCTCGTGCTCGAACACGGCGGTCGCGTTCTTCGACTCGATGTAGGGCACCGTGTGCGCGCCGCACTGGTCGCCGATCAGCAGCGAATCGCAGTTCGTGAAGTTGCGGGCGTTGGTCGCCTTCCGGTGCGCCGAGACGAGGCCCCGGTAGGTATTCTGCGACCGGCCGGCCGAGATGCCCTTCGAGATGATCCGGCTCGTGGTGTTCTTGCCGAGATGGATCATCTTGGTGCCGGAATCGACCTGCTGCATGCCGTTCGACACCGCGATCGAGTAGAACTCGCCCTGCGAACCGTCGCCGCGCAGGATGCAGGACGGATACTTCCAGGTGATGGCCGAACCGGTCTCGACCTGCGTCCACGAGATTTTCGAGTTCGTGCCGCGGCAATCGCCGCGCTTGGTCACGAAGTTGTAGATCCCGCCGCGGCCCTGGGCATCGCCCGGGTACCAGTTCTGGACCGTCGAGTACTTGATCTCGGCATCGTCCAGGGCGATGAGCTCGACCACCGCCGCGTGGAGCTGGTTGTCGTCGCGGCGCGGCGCCGTGCAGCCTTCGAGATAGGAGACGTAAGAGCCCTTGTCGGCGATGATCAGGGTGCGCTCGAACTGGCCCGTGTCGCGCTCGTTGATGCGGAAGTAGGTCGACAGCTCCATCGGGCAGCGTACGCCCGGCGGGATGTAGACGAACGACCCGTCCGAAAAAACGGCCGAGTTCAGGGTCGCGAAGAAGTTGTCGGTCACCGGCACGACCGAGCCCAGGTACTTGCGCACGAGGTCCGGGTGCTCGCGCAGGGCCTCGGAGATCGGCATGAAGATGACGCCGGCCTTGGCGAGCTCGGCCTTGAAGGTGGTGGCCACCGAGACCGAGTCGAACACGGCGTCCACCGCCACGCGGCGCTCGGGCGCGATGCCCTCCAGCGCCTCGACCTCGCGCAGCGGGATGCCGAGCTTCTCGTAGGTCTTCAGGATCTCGGGATCGATCTCGTCCAGCGACTGCGCCGCCTTCCGCTTCGGGGCGGCGTAGTAGTAGATGTCGTTGTAATTGATCCGGTCATACGACACGCGCGCCCATTCCGGCTCCTTCATGGTGAGCCAGCGGCGATAGGCGTCGAGCCGCCATTCCAGCATCCATTCCGGCTCGTCCTTCTTGGCCGAGATGAAGCGGATCACGTCCTCGGAGAGGCCCTTCTCGGACTTCTCCATCTCGATCGTGGTCTCGAATCCGTACTTGTACTGATCGACGTCGATGGCACGAACGCGATCGATCGTCTCCTGCACTGCAGGCATACCCGTCTCCTACCGCTGACGGCTTCAAGGGCCGCGGGTTGATGACACGGCCGGTGCGGGGCACGCGCTCACGCGGCCCTCTCCCGGCGCTTATATAGGGACGAAATCAGCCGATCGAAGACCGCGAGGAAGCGATCCACGTCCGATTGCCGGCTGTTCCATCCCAAACTCACACGCAGCGACCCGGCGGCAAGCGCCGCCGGCACCCCCATGGCGGCCAGCACCGACGAGCGTCCGACCTTGCCGGAGGCGCAGGCCGATCCCGACGAGACCGCGACGCCGTCGAGGTCGAGCGCGATCAGGGCGGTCTCCGCCGCCAAGCCCGGCACCGCGAAGCAGGTCGTGTTCGGCAGGCGCTCCGCCCCCTCCCCGAACACCACGGCGTCCGTCGCCCGGGCGCGGATCCCGGCCTCCAGCGCGTCCCGCAATCCCGCCAGACGCGCGGCTTCCGCCGCCCGCGCGCGGCCTGCGATCTCGGCCGCGACGCCCGCGCCGACGAGGCCGGCCACGTTCTCGGTGCCGCCGCGCAGGCGCGCCTCCTGCCCGCCGCCGCGGTGAAAGACCGGATCGAGGGTGACGCCGGGCGCGAGCACCAGGGCGCCCACGCCCTTCGGCCCGGCGAACTTGTGCGCCGACAGGCTCAGCGCGTCGAGGCCGCACGCCGCGAGGTCCAGGCCCACTCGCCCGGCGGCCTGGACCGCGTCGCTGTGGACGAGCGCGCCGCCATGGCGGCGGGCGAGTGCCACCACCGCATCGAGGGGCTGGATCACCCCGGTCTCGTTGTTGGCGGCCTGGACCGAGACGAGGACGCCCTCGCCCGCGAGCCCGGCGAGGCGCGCCTCCAGCCAGCCGAGATCGATCACCCCGCGGGAATCGACCGGGATCTGGTCCACCGACGCGGCGGGAAAGCGGTGGCCGGAGAGCACGCAGGGGTGCTCGGCGGCGCCGACGAGCAGGCGCGTCGGCACGGGCGCGTCCCGGCGCCGCAGCCCCCCGGACAGGGCGGCGTTCGCCGCCTCCGTGCCGCCGCTCGTGAACACCACGGTCCCGGACCCCGCGCCCGCCAGCGCGGCGATGCGCGCGCGGGCGGTCTCCACCGCCGCCCGGGCGGCACGGCCCTCGCGGTGGATCGAGGAGGCGTTGCCCGGCAGGTCGAGGAGCGCGCGCGCGACCGCCTCCGCCACCTCCGGCCTCACCGGCGCGGTGGCGTTGTGGTCGAGATAGATGCGCGGTCCTGCCTCCATCCGCCGATTTCCTTTGCCTTGCCCCCGGGTGGGCGTGCTAAGGCGCGAGCGCAACACGCTTTCCGCACGCCGCCGGAGGGCAGGCGATCGTCCTGGCCACTCAGTTTGGAATTGTTCTAATCGGTTAGAACCATTCTAAGAGTGCTTGTAGGCTAGAGCGTCCCCGAGTCAAGGCTCGCACCGGACCGGACGCAGTCGCATTGCTTCCCTCAGCCGCGAGGCCAAGCCCAAGAGGTTCGTGAATGCCCGAGGTCATCTTCGCCGGTCCGGCTGGCCGCCTGGAGGGACGTTACCAAGCCCCCAAGCAGAGGGGCGCCCCGATCGCCATCGTGCTGCATCCGCACCCGCAATTCGGCGGCACGATGAACAATCAGATCGTCTACAACATGTTCTACACGTTCGCGAACCGGGGCTTCGCGGCCCTGCGCTTCAACTTCCGCGGCGTCGGCCGCAGCCAGGGCTCCTTCGACCACGGCGCGGGCGAACTCTCGGACGCGGCGGCCGCCCTCGACTGGGTTCAGGCGGTCAACCCGGAGGCGCGGGCCTGCTGGATCGCGGGCGTGTCGTTCGGGTCGTGGATCGGGATGCAGCTGCTGATGCGCCGGCCGGAGGTGGAGGGCTTCATCTCGATCGCCGCGATGGCCAACCGCTACGATTTCAGCTTCCTGGCCCCCTGCCCCTCCTCGGGCCTGTTCGTGCACGGCTCCGAGGACCGGGTGGCGCCGGCCCGCGAGGTGATGCCGGTGATCGAGAAGGTGAAGACCCAGAAGGGCGTCATCATCGAGCACCAGGTCGTCGAGGGCGCCAACCACTTCTTCGACGGCAAGATCGACGAGCTCACCCAGACGGTCGAGACCTACCTCGACAAGCGCCTCGGCAAGAAGGACGAGGCGGCCGCGTAGGCCTCGCTCGCCGCTCCGGCGGTCGGAACGATGCCGCGGCAACGCACTGAGCGGACGTGGTTTTGGCGATTCTGCTCAGGCGCCCCGCGTGATATCCTGCGCGTCGTCGCGTAGGGGCGAACCGGATGTCACCTGTCGCTGCCAGAGCGGATCACGCGCGGCCGGTCTCGGCGCACGCCTTCCGCGCCTTCCAGGCCACGCGTCCGGACGGCGAGCGGTGGGAACTGATCGCAGGACATCCGGTGATGATGGCGCCCCCGACCCTGGCCCACAACCGGATCGCCGGGAATCTGGAGCGCCTCCTGAACGATGCCCTGGCCCGGCACGACCCGGGCCGGCTCGCCAACCAGCGCCCCGGGATCGAGATCGGCCAGCCGGACGATCTCTACTGGCCCGAGCCGGACGTGGCGGTGATCGATGCCGACTTCGCGCCGGGCCAGCGTTTCGTGGACCGGGCCTACCTGCTGGCCGAGATCGTGTCGGCGAGCGATCGCGACGTGGTGCCCGGCGGCGCTGAGCCCTGGCTCACGGTCAAGCGCAGGCTCTACCGGGCGCATCCGGCCTGCACCGCGATCCTGGTGATCGAGCAGGATCGGATCGCCGTCGAGGTCGAGTCGCGCACCGGGGCCGGCTGGTCCGCCTCCGGCCTCGGGGCCAGCGACCGCCTGGTGCTCCCGGCCTTCGGCCTCGATTGTCCGGTGGTCGGGCTCTATGCGGGCACGCCCGCGGCGCGCGGCTGACACCTCACGCCGCGTGCACCACCGGCACTGCGGGCGATCCTTCCCATTCCGAGTTAGCCGGGATCGACTCGCCCTTCATGATGACGGTGAGCGGGCGCAGGCGCGCGTAGTCGCCGACCGACGAATCGTACAGCACCGTGGCGAAGGCCCCGACCGTGACGCCGGTGCCGACATCGACCCGCCCGACCTTCATCACCCGGTCCTCGTAGAGGTGGGTCTGCAGGGCCGACATGCGGTTGACGACCGAAAAGTCGCCGATCGTCACGCAGTCGAATTCGGTGATGTCGGTGGAGAGCAGGCAGACGCCCTGGCCGGTCCGGGTGCCGAACAGGCGCAGCACCCAGGGCAGGAAGGGCGTGCCCATCAGGTGCTCCAGCAGCACCTTGCCGGCGAGCCCCCAGTACATCACCGCCACCGCCTCGGTGCGCATCGCCCACCACGACCACATCGGGTGCATGCCGGGCCGGTAGGCGCCCATCAGCAGCCACTTGACCGCGACCACGACGAGCGTCTGCAGCACCGCGATGACGAGGCTGACGGCCACGAACCCGAAAGCGAGCCCGGTCCAGTCGCCCGCCAGGATGGCCGGATAGAACACGAAATCGATCGCGATGATCGCGAAGGTGATGAACAGCATCGGCGAGAAGGACGAGGTGAAGGCCTCGAACACGCCGCGCCCGAGGCGGGGCCAGAGTCCCGGCTCGAAGGTCTGGCGCTGGCCGACATCGACCCTCTGGCGGGTCGGCAGCTTGATCGGCGGCGAGCCGAACCACGTGTCGCCCGGGGCCATGCGGTCGTTGGCCGGGGGCTTCGACTTGATGCCGATGAGCACGTCGTCCGGGATCGTGGCACCCGGCGGCACCACCGCGTCGTTGCCGACGAAGACCCGGGCGCCGGTGCTGACGGGTTCGAGCGTCATGTAGCCGTGGCGCACCTCCTCCTCGCCGTACACGACCTCGTCGGCGATGAAGTTGCGCGCTCCCACGCTCGCGAGGTCGTAGCGGCCCGCGAGGTTGGTGGAGATCTCGGCCCCCTGCCCCATCCCGGCGCCCATCAGCCGGTACCACGCCCGCATGTAGACGGTGGCGAAGAGGGAGGAGAGCGTCTCCAGCATCACCTCGGCGGCGAGCGCCACCGCCCATTTGCGCAGGTAGACGCCGCTGTGGAGCGCGTAGCGGCCCGGCCGCAGCCGCGGCAGCACCAGCCAGCGGATCGCCGCGATCAGGAAGACCGTGCCGGCCGTCATCAGCATGGCGGTCGGCCAGGTGAGGAGCGGCAGGTAGTAGTGATAGTCGATGTCGGTGAGCTCGCCGAGCCGGTCGCTGATCTGGTCGAAGATGTAGAAGGCCGGGAAGATCGGCAGCAGGCCGATGGCCGGCACCGCCGCGAGCAGGACCGCGTAGGCGGCCAGGAAGGCGGCCTGGCGCGCGCCTGAGACGGGCGGCGCCTCGGGGAGCGCCGCGACGTCGACCGTGCCGACCTTGCGGCCGGGTGAGCCGTCCCAGATCTCCGCGTCCCCCACCACCGTGCCGGCCGGCACCGTGGTCAGGTCGGCGATCTCGGCATGATCGCCGATCCGCGCGCCGACGCCGATGACGCAGGACGTGCCGATCGAGGCCCCGTCCCCGATCGCCACGCGGCCGATCACGAGCTCGTCGCCCACCACCTCCGCGTTGGCGATGACGCAGCGCCCGCCGAGCGAGGCGCCGCTGCCGATGCTCAGGAGGTCCGGCGCGCCGACGTCGATGTCCGACACGATGGCGTCGCGGCCCACCTTGGCGCCGAGAAGCCGCAGGTAGATGCGGATCATCGGCGAGCCCTGGAGCCACTTCACGTGGACGAGGGGCGTGAGTCGCTGGGTCAGCCACCAGCGGAAATAGTAGACGCCCCAGAGCGGATAGCGCCCCGGCCGGGTGCGCCCGAGCACCAGCCACTTCGTCGCGATGGCGATCAGCGCCGTGACGGCGTTGAGCCCGATATAGACGAGCAGCAGCACCGCCATCTCGCCGAAGAAGCCGAGTTCGCCGCCGGTGATCAGCAGGTAGGTGACGAAGATGCCGAGCCATTGCGCCGTGGAGAGCGCGATGACGAAGGGCAGCACCAGCCCCTGCGCGAGGCCGCATAGGAAGCGGCGCATCAGCGGCGGGGTCGCGAAGGAGAGGTCGTGCGTGGCGGTCTCGGCGCCGACGCCGCCGGTGCGCGCGATCAGGCTGTCGGCCATCGCCCGCAGGGTCCGGTGCGCGTAGACGTCCTGCAGGGTGATCGAGGCCAGCGCCGGCGCCTCGCGCACGCCCGAGACGAACCGGGCGGCGAGCAGCGAGTGGCCGCCGAGATCGGCGAAGAAATCGGCCTCGAAGGGGATCGCCTGCTCGCCGAAGGCGCGCTTGGCGGCGACGAGCAGCGCCGCCTCCGTCTCGTTGCGCGGCTCCTCCTGCTCGCCGGTCGCGGCGGGCTGCGTCAGCGGCAGGGCCCGCAGGGCCTTGCGGTCGACCTTGCCGGAGGCGGCGAGCACCGGCAGCGTGGCGACCAGTTCGAAATGCCCCGGCACCATGTAGGGCGGCATCTCCGCCCCGAGCTGCGCGCGCAGGCGCGGCGTCTCGATCACCGCGCCGCGCTCGGGCACCAGGAAGGCCACGAGCCGGTCGACGCCGTCGTCCTGGCGCAGCACCACGGCGGCCTGCCCGATGCCCGCCTGCGCCCGGATGCGGGTCTCGATCTCGCCGAGTTCGACCCGGAAGCCGCGGATCTTGACCTGATCGTCGATCCGGCCGTGGAAGAGGATGCGCCCCTCCGGATCGAGGGAGACCGCGTCGCCGGAGCGGTAGAGCACCGGGTCCGCGCCGTCGCCGCCGAAGGGGTTGCGGATGAATTTCTCGGCCGTCAGATCGGGCCGGGCGAGGTAGCCCGCGGCCACGCCCGGCCCGCCGATCAGGAGTTCGCCCTGCACGCCGGGACCGACGAGCGCGAGCGCCTCGTCGACGATGTAGGCCGTGTAGTTGGGGATCGGTCCGCCGATGGTCACCGGCTCGCCGGGGCGGATCTCGGCCGCGGTGGCCACCACCGCCGCCTCGGTCGGCCCGTAGGTGTTGAACAGGCGCCGCCCCGGCGTCGCCCAGCGCGCCACCAGCGGCTCGGGCAGCGCCTCGCCGCCGAGCAGGATCAGCCGCAGGGAGGGCACGTCCCGGGTCATCAGGGCGAGCAGCGTCGGCACCGTGTCGAGCACGGTGATCCCGGCCTCGGCGAGGAGGTCGGGCAGCGCCTCGGCGTCGCCCATCATCGCCGGGCTCGCGACGAACAGCGTCGCCCCGACGAGGTAGGGGACCCAGATCTCCTCCATCGAGAGATCGAAGGCGACGGAGGCGCCCTGGAACACCACGTCCTCGGGCGCGACGCCGTAGAGGTCGTTGGCCGAGCGCAGGAAGTGGCAGATGTTGCGGTGGCTGATGACGATGCCCTTGGGCACGCCGGTCGAGCCCGAGGTGTAGATCAGGTAGGCGGGATGATCGGGCGTGAGGCCGGCGGCGCGCAGGTCCGGGGCCGGGCCCTGCGCCGCCTCCGCCACCTCGGCCGGCGTGAGCGCGGGCACGCCCTGCGGCGCGCGGGGCTGCAGCGCCTGCGAGACCACCAGGGCCTTGGCGCCCGCATCCTCCAGGCAGACCGCGACCCGGTCGGCCGGCGCCTCGGCGTCGAAGGGCAGCCACGCCGCGCCCGACTTGGTGATGCCGATCTGCGCGACGAGGAGGTCGGGCGAGCGGGCCATCCACAGCCCGACCACGTCGCCCGGCCCGATGCCGCGGGCAGACAGCCCGCCGGCGATCGCGTCCGAGCGCGCGTCGACCTCCGCGTAGGAGAGGCGCGCGCGCGCGGCATCCGCCCCGTCGACGAGGGCCGGGTGATCGGACCGCCGC
This sequence comes from Methylobacterium oryzisoli, assembly GCF_046557895.1. NCBI lineage: Bacteria > Pseudomonadati > Pseudomonadota > Alphaproteobacteria > Hyphomicrobiales > Methylobacteriaceae > Methylobacterium > Methylobacterium oryzisoli. The sequence continues at coordinate 26,852 of NZ_JBKIBX010000008.1, forward strand.
CGCACCGTGTCGCGGAAGATCTCGGCCAGCACCTCGTCCCGCAGGAGATCCGGCCGGACAAGCCCGCGCAGCACGGCCTGCGGGCTCTGGATCGGGCGGGCGGTCTGACTCATCGTCTGCTCCACGGGCGGGGAACGACGCCGACGACGGCGACGCAGTTCCGGACCGTCCGGCCGTCAGCATGGCGCGGTGGGGTGCGAAGGGCGGTGTCGTGGAGCACGGCGTTGGCGCGCAAGGTGGACGGGAACGGGGCCGGTTCGTGGCAGAGCGGCGGCGGGCCGGTCCCGCCTCGCCCGTGGCTTACCGCGCCGGCTCCGCCCGCGTCCACCGGGAAGCGGGGCGCGGGAATGCTGAGCCGCACGAGCGGCCGGCCGCGGCGCCGTGCGATCGACGCCGCGCTGTGGGGTTGCCGCAACAGGGGTGATCGGGGCGTGCGGCCCCGCGCCGTCAGGCCCTCAGGGCATAGACCGGCGCGGCGTCCGGCGCCTCGGGCGCGCCCGGCATCAGGCTGGCGCCGAGCTGGCGGGCGGCGAACTCGATGAAGGCGCGGGCCTTGGCGGGCATCAGGCGCGAGGTCGTGACGATCGAGACCGGGAGCGGCGGACCGCTCCATTCCGGCAGGACACGCACCAGGGCGCCGATCTTCAGGTCGGCCTCGGCGTCGAGGAGCGGCAGGAGCGCGAGGCCGCGCCCGTCGAGGGCGAAGCGCCGCGCGAGCGGCAGGCTGTTGGAGGACACGGCCGCGCTCACCGTGACGGCGCGCGTCTCGCCGCCGCGCGACAGCCGCCAGGAAACGTCGCACGCGGTCTGGCCCGCCACCACGGCGGCGTGCTGCGCGAGATCCTCCGGCTGGCCCGGCATCCCGTCGCGGGCGAGGCAGGCCGGCGCGCCGAACACGCCGGTGGCGAGGCACCCGACCCGCCGCGCGATCATCGAGGCCTCGCGCGGTTCGTCCGTGACCAGCGCGAGGTCGTAGCCCTCGGCCGCGAGGTCGGCCACAGAGGGCCGCAGGTCGAGATGGACCCGGACGTGCTCGTGCTCGCTCATGAAGTCCGCCACCACGGCGGGCAGGTGGTCGAGCGCCCAGCCCTCCGGCGGCGCGGCGATCCGCAGGAGGCCGCTCGGCCCCCGCGCCTGCGCGATCAGGTCGTCGAAGGTGCGCTGCGCTTCCTCGACGAGGCGGAGCGCCTGTTCGTAGAACGCCTCGCCGTAGGGAGTGAGCACGAGCTTGCGGGTGGTCCGGTCCAAGAGACGCAGGCCGATCGTCGCCTCGAACTGGGTGATGCGCCGGGAGAGGGACGAGATCGGCACGTCGAGGGCCGCCGCGGCTTGGCTGAAGCTCTTGCGCTTCGCCACCTCGACGAACAGGGCCATGTCGCGCAGCACTTGCGGATGAGCCAAGCCTTCCTCCGGAACAGCCGCGGACGCAGGGTCACGCTCACCGGAGATTGCCTCTCTAGGTGTGATTTTTCAACTCTAGATGCGGAAATTTCGTCAGATGGAACGGCATCTTGCCACGGATGGATTACAGTTTTCCACAATCATGCGTTGTTCTTGGGGTGGCGCGGCACTTGCCGCAGGATCAGGTGCGGACGGGCGGCCAGCAGCGTGCCGGCCGCGAAGGTCGCGGCGGCGAGCGTCGCCGTCCCGGCGAGCCCGATGAGCGGCCCGGCCGCGCCCGCAGCGGCCGCGCCCGAGACGCTTCCGAGGTTGAGCACCGCCATGTAGAGCTCGAACTGGGTCGCGGCGCTGCCGCTGCCGCGGCTGGCGCCCATCAGCGCGGGCACCAGCGCGACGACGAGGAGCGCCGGGGCAAGGCTCGCCAGGGCGAGGATCGCCGCCCCCGCGGCGTCCGCGCGCCCGGCCGCGATCAGCAGGGCGATCCCGCCGAAGGAGGCCGCGCAGGCGAGGAGCAGCCCCCGCAGCGCCGGCACCGGTCCCGCCCGGTCGGCCCAGAATCCCACCGCGAGGGCGCCGAGCGTCCCGGCGAGGAGGCCGAGGCCGGCCTGCGCGCGCGACAGGGCGCCGGACTCCCAGCCGATTTCTTGCACCAGGGCGACGCCGAGCCGGACCTCGAACAGGGCGAGGGTGAAGTCGATCGCGAAGCAGAGCGCGAGGAGCCGCAGGGACTGCGGCCGGCGCATCGCGGCGAGGAGCCGGCGCAGGAATCGCCCGAGGGGCCGGCGCCGGCCCGGCCCGCCCGAGACCCGGCGGGACGGCAGGATCAGCGCGTCGCCCGGCGCCTCGCGCACCGCCACGGCGAGCAGGCCCGCGAGCCCGCTCGCGGCGAGCAGGATGCGGACGCTCGCCGGGAAGCCGAGGGTGCCGAGCGACCACGAGAACAGCAGCGTGCCGGCCGCGGTGCCGAGCACGAATCCGGCGCGGCTGCAGGCGCTGGTGCGGCCGAGTTCGGCTGTCGGCACGTGGTCGAGGATCAGGCGGTCGGCGGCGGTGTCCATCAGGGCCGCGAAGGCGCTGTGCAGGCAGAAGACCGCACCCACGAGGCCGAGCGACCGCTCGTCCGGAATGAGCAGCAGCAGCGCCAGCGCGGCCTGCGCCCCGAGGAGCCCGGCGATCAGCCACGCGCGCCGCCGGCCGAGGCGGGAGGGCCCCGCCCGGTCGAGGAGCGGACCCCAGAGCAGCGGCTGCACCGCCCAGGGCAGGCCGGCGAGGGCGAAGTGCTGCCCGACCTCCCCGGCCGACATCCCCAGCCCCGCGTAGTGGTTGGCGAGCGCCGTGAGCGAGAAGCCGGCCACGAGGCCCTGGTAGGCATAGGCCGCCAGGAACGCGGCGTAGCGCCATGCGGGGCGCGCCAGGGTGGGGATCGCTGTCATCCGGGCTCCTCGTCGCACGCCATCCTGGCGGGACCGGGGCTCGCAACCTGGCAGGTCTCGCCGTCCTCGGCGCGGTTGACGCGGCGGCGCCCGGCGGGGCAACACCGCCGCGCCGACGGCGAGGATGTCGGCGGAATGCCGGAGCCCCGCATGTCCCACCCCGTCTCCCCGCTCGCGCCGCAGACCTTCCCCGACCTGCCGCCCATCGCGGGCGTCCGGCTGGCGACCGCCCAGGCGGGGATCCGCTACAAGGGCCGCACCGACGTCCTGTTCCTGCTGATGGAGCCCGGCACGCGCGCCGCCGGCGTGTTCACGCGCTCGAAATGCCCCTCGGCCGCGGTGGATTGGTGCCGCGAGCATCTGGCCGGGGGCGCGGCGCGGGCGCTCGTGGTCAATTCCGGTAACGCCAACGCCTTCACGGGCCTGAAGGGCCGCGAGGCGGTGGCCAGGACCGCCGCCATCGCCGCCCAGGCGGCGGGCTGCGCGGCCGAGGAGGTCTTCGTCGCCTCCACGGGCGTGATCGGCGAGCCGCTCGATGCCGGGAAGTTCGAGGGCGTGCTGGAGGATTGCGCCGGCCGGGCCGAATCCGGGGCCGCGCACTGGACCGAGGCCGCGCGCGCCATCATGACCACCGACACCTTCCCGAAGCTCGCCACGCGCCGCGCGCGGATCGGCGACACGGAGGTGACCCTCAACGGCATCGCCAAGGGCGCGGGCATGATCGCCCCCGACATGGCGACGATGCTCTCCTTCGTGTTCACCGACGCCGTGCTCGACGCGGCGGTGCTGCAGCACCTGCTCGGCCAGGGCACGCGGCGCAGCTTCAACTGCGTGACGATCGACGGCGACACCTCGACTTCAGACACGCTGATGCTGTTTGCCACCGCCAAGGCCGGCAACGCGCCGGTGGCGGACCCGGCCGACCCGCGTTTGGCGGCCTTCGCCGCCGCCCTCGATGACCTCCTGATCGAGCTGGCGCAGCTCGTCGCCCGCGATGGCGAGGGCGCGCGCAAGTTCGTGACCGTGGAGGCCGAAGGCGCGGTGGACGACGCCTCGGCGCACCGCATCGCCCTGTCGATCGCCAATTCCCCCCTGGTGAAGACCGCGGTGGCGGGCGAGGACGCCAATTGGGGCCGGGTGGTGATGGCGGTGGGCAAGGCCGGCGAGCCGGCCGACCGCGACCGCCTCGCGATCTGGTTCGGCGACGTGAGGGTCGCGGTCGAGGGCGCGCGCGATCCGGCCTACGACGAGGCCGCGGCGAGCGCCGTGATGCAGCGGCCCGAGGTGACGATCCGGGTCGATCTCGGCCTCGGCGCGGGCCGGGCGCGGGTGTGGACCTGCGACCTCACCAAGGCCTACGTCGAGATCAATGGGGATTACCGCTCGTGAGATGCCCCACCGTCCTCGCCCCCTTGGTCCTCGCCGCCTTCGCTCTCGCGGCGCTCGCTGCGCCGGCCGCGGCCGACGAGGGGCGCATCACGGTGATCGGGCGTGCCAGCATCGAGGCCGTGCCGGATTTCGCCACGGTGGAGATCGCCGTGGAGAGCCGCGGGCCGACCGCCGCAGCGGCCCTCGACCAGAACTCGACGGCGGCCCGCAAGGTGATCGCCTTCGCCAAGGAGTTCGACGCCGAGACCGCCACCACGGCCGTGATCCTGCAGCCGGTGACGCGCCCGGTGCGCGATGCGAGCCGCATGGGGCAGGAGGCTCCGGACGGCTACCGGGCCTTCAACGCCGTGCAGGTGCGCCTGAAGGCCCTCGGACGCCTCGGCGAGCTGATGCGCCGCAGCCTCGACGGGGGCGCGGACCGGATCGGCGGCGTGACGTTCGGGCTGCTCGATCCGACCAGGACCGAGGACGAGGCCCGCACGGCGGCCGTGAAGGACGCGATCCGCCAAGCCCAGGGCCTCGCCGAGGCGGCGGGCGTGCGGCTGGGCGCCGTCGAGCAGATCGTCTCGCCGGCGCGGACGGACGGGCCGGTCTATGCCGGCCGCGCCATGGCCGCGAAGGCGCGCGGGCCGAGCGTGCCGCTGGAGGCCGGCACCGTGACGGTGGAGGCGGCCGTGGAGGCGACGTGGCGCATCGCGGGCGCGCCCTGAGCGGCCCGCCCGCCGCTTCCCAAACGCGCCGCGCCGCGCTAACCGCCCCGCATGGCCGATCCCGCCCCGCTCAAGCTCCTCCTCGTCGTCGCCGTCGCGCTCGTGGATGCGGACGGGCGGGTGCTGCTGGCGCAGCGTCCGCCCGGCAAGACGCTCGCCGGCCTGTGGGAGTTTCCCGGCGGCAAGATCGAACCGGGCGAGCGGCCCGAGGAGACGCTGATCCGCGAACTCGCGGAGGAACTCGGCATCGCCGTGAAGGAGGCCTGCCTCGCCCCCCTCACCTTCGCGAGCCACGCCTACGAGAGCTTCCACCTGCTGATGCCGCTCTACATCTGCCGGCGCTGGGAGGGGTTCGTGCAGGCCCGCGAGGGGCAGGCGCTGAAATGGGTGCGCCCGCGCGACCTCGCCGCCTACCCGATGCCGCCCGCCGATCGGCCGCTGCTGCCGGCCCTGGTCGATCTTTTGGGTCCTTGAGTCTTCCGGGACGCTGAGCGCCATCGCCCGCGTCACCCCGCCCGGGCCTCGCGTCCTTCTGCGCGCCGGTGCAGGCTCAGTCCGTGAACTCCTCGATCGCGTCGACCTTGTTCGGGTAGAAGGCGATGTGGTCCTTGATCTGGGCCACCGCCGGATAGGGCGCCTCGTAGCTCCACACCGCGTTCGGCCGCTCCACGCCCCCCGCCGTGAGCGCATAGTAGCTCGCATCACCCTTGTAGGGGCAGTGCGTGACGTGGCTCGTGCGCTCGTAGAGGTCCCAGGCGGCGTCCTCGCGCGGGATGTACTGCACGGGCGGCAGCCCGGCCTCCGCGAGCGTCAGGGCCCGGGTGGTCTCGGCGACGATGACCCCGCCGAGCATCACGCGGATGCGGTGCGGGTTCGGCGTGATGGTGATCGGGTGGTCGGGGCCGGGTTCCTTCATGTCGAACTCCTGTGCTCGGTGGTGCCCAGCGCGTCGGCGAGGCGCATCTTGGCGCTGCCGGGCCGCAGCGGCTTCTGCTGGCTCTCGTGCGGCACCCAGCCCGAGAGCCAGATCACCTCGAAGGTGGCGCGCACGCGCCCGTCGGGATCGGCGAAGCGCGCCGCGTAGAGGGCGGCGGCCCGCATCAGGGTGGCACGGCGCAGCGTCCCGCGCCGCTCGCGCAGCGCGTTGGTGAGCCCCATCGCCCGCAGGTCGCGCATCAGCCCGAACGGGTCGGCGTAGCGCACCGGCAGGGTCTCGCTGTCGGCGACCGGCAGGGCGAAGCCGGCCCGTTGGAGCAGGCCGCCGAGGTCGCGCACCTCCGCGAAGGGGGCGACGCGGGGGCTCACGCCGCCCTCGACCTCGCTCTCGGCCTCGGCGAAGACCTGCCGCAACTCGGTGAGCGTGCGCCCGCCCAGCAGGCAGCCGATAAAAAGCCCGTCCGGCTTCAGCGCCCGCCGGATCTGGATCAGGGCGCCCGGCAGGTCGTTGGCGTGCTGGAGCGACAGCAGGGACACCGCGAGGTCGAACCGCTCCTCGCCGAAGGGCAGCGCCTCGGGGTCGCCGACCGCGAGCGCGACGCCCGCCTGCGGCGCCTCCGTCAAGGGCGCCTCGGCTATGGGCGCGAGGCGCACCACCGCATCCGCCCGGCCGCTCGCGCGGAGCCACGCGGCGGCGGCCGGGACCGGCGTGCCGCAGTCGAGCGCCAGGGGGAAGCGGCGCAGCACGGTGCCCATCCGCTCGCCGAGATCGTCGAGCGCCCGCGCGACCAAAAAGTCCGCGAAGCCGAGGCGGTGCGCCCGCGCGAGGCGCCGCCGGATCAGCCCGGCATCGAAGAGGGACGGCATGGACATCGCCGGTAGATGGCGCGATGGCGCCCGCCGCGCCAGTGCGGCGGATCCGGACGGCGACCGTGCCGCGCCGGATCCGGTTGCGGGCCGCCGGTCCGGCGCTAGGCTGGCCCGGTTGACGCAAGGAGAGGACGGCGCGTGGACGAGACTTCCAGCCCGGTCCGGCCCGACCCGGCGCGCCTCCTGCGCCTGCTCGCTTCGGTGCCGGGGCTCGCGGGGCGCGGCCTCGTCGGCCTGATCTATCCCCCCGTCTGCATCGCCTGCGAGGGCGCCACGGGCACGCCGCACGCCCTCTGCCCCGCCTGCTGGAGCGGCATGCGCTTCATCGAGCGGCCCTTCTGCGAGCGGCTGGGAACCCCCTTCGCGGTCGATCTCGGCGTGCCGGGACTTCTGTCCCCGGCCGCGCTGGCGGACCCGCCGGTCTTCGGGCGGGCGCGGGCGGTGGCGCGCTACGACGACACCGCCCGGCGCCTCGTCCACCGGCTGAAATACGAGGACCGCCTGGATCTCGCCGGGCCGATGGGCCGGATGATGGCGCGGGCCGGCCGCGATCTCCTCGCCGAGGCTGACGTGGTGGTGCCGGTGCCGCTCTGGCGCTGGCGGTTGTGGCAGCGGCGCTTCAACCAAGCCGCCCTGCTCGCCCGCCACGCGGCGCGCGGCAGCGGCGTGCCGGTGGAGCCGGGGCTGCTCGCCCGCGTGCGGCGCACCCGGCCGCAGGTCGGCCTCAGCCGGGCCGGCCGGGCCGAGAACCTTCAGGGCGCGCTGCGGGTGCCGCCGGCCGCGAAGGCGCGGCTCCAGGGCCGGCGGGTGCTGCTCGTCGACGACGTGACGACCACCGGCGCCACCGCCAACGCCGCCGCCCGCGCGCTCCTGCGCGGCGGGGCGGCGGCGGTCGACGTGCTCACCTTCGCGTGCGTGGTGAACGACGGGCTCGGGCCGGCCGCCTGAGCATCATCCGCCGCATCGGGGACCGCTTCGGCGGCGAAGAGGGTGCGGGAACGAGAGCCTCCGCAGACCGGCCTGGGACCAATCTGCGGCGCCGCCGCTCACACCCAGCGGCGCCCGGCCGTGTCGAGCACCAGCACCCGGCCCTGCCAGATGTCCAGGTGCGCCGCCTCGGCGGGCGTCGCGTGGCCGAGGGCCACCAGGATCGCCCGCGCGACGCCGCCATGCGCCACCATCACGGTGGGGCCGGCCAGGGCGTCGAGCACGGGCCGGACCCGCTCGACCAGCATCGCGTAGCTCTCGGCGCCCGCACCGGGCGGGCAATAGCCCCAGCGGTCGCGGTCGCGCGCGGCGGCGCGCCCCGGATCGGCGCGACGGATCTCGCGCCACGTCAGCCCCTCCCAGGTGCCAAAGCCGATCTCCCGCAGGCGCGGCTCCAGCGCGTAGGCGGCGGGATCGAGGCCGAGCGCGGCGCGCAGGCCTTCCATGGTCCGGCGGGTGCGGGTGAGCGGGCTCGCCACGTATACGGGCCGGTCCGCCTCGCCGGCCAGGATCCCGGCGAGGCGCCGCCCCGCCTCCTCGGCCTGCGCGACGCCCTTGGCGTTGAGCGGCGTGTCCTGCTGCCCCTGCAGCCGGCCTTCGGCGTTCCAGTCGGTCTCGCCGTGGCGGACGAGGTAGAGCGGGGAGCGGGTCATCGGCAGGGCGGCACGGAACGGGGGTCGAACGGCTCCGTTATCGCTGGCATTTCCCGCTCCTCCCCAAGACTGTCCCGCTCTCCCGATGTCGAAGAAGACGAAGTCTGACAAGCCGCATCACGACGGTCACCCGCGGCCCTCCTCGGCCAGCTGGGCCGCCGAGGCCGGCGGCTTCGCCGCGACGAGCCCCGGTTCGCTCGCGGCCCACGTGCCGGTCCGGCCCGACCCCTGCCCGGGCATCGTCGTGAGCCGGCCGGGCCGGCCCGTCGATCTCGCGGCGGTCGATCCCGACGGGCCGCCCGATTCGGACGGGAAGGCCGCCGCCGAGACGGCGCTCGCCGCGGAGCGGGCGCGCATCGTCGATCTCCAGGAACGGCTCTACGCCGAGCACCGGCGCAGCCTGCTGGTGGTGTTCCAGGCGATCGACACCGGCGGCAAGGACGGCACCATCCGCCATGTTTTCGAGGGCGTGAACCCGCAGGGCTGCCAGGTGTGGTCGTTCAAGACCCCCTCGACGGAAGAACTCGATCACGACTTCCTCTGGCGCTACCACCAGCACACGCCGGCGCGCGGCATGATCGGCGTGTTCAACCGCAGCCACTACGAGGACGTGCTGATCGTCCGGGTGAAGAACCTCGTGCCGGAGGCGGATTGGCGGCTGCGCTACGACGTCATCAACGATTTCGAGCGGCTGCTGACGCTGTCCGGCACCACGGTGCTGAAGTTCTTCCTGCACATCTCCCGCGACGAGCAGAAGAAGCGGCTGGAGAGCCGGCTCGCCGACCCGCACAAGCGCTGGAAGTTCGACCCGGCCGACCTCGTGGAGCGCCGCGCCTGGGACACCTATCAGGCCGCCTTTCAGGACGCGCTGACGCGCTGCGCCACCGACCACGCGCCCTGGTACATCGTGCCGGCCAACCGCAAGTGGTTCCGCAACCTGCTCGTCGCCCGCACCATCGCCGACACGCTGGAGGCGATGGATCCGCGCTTCCCCGCGCCGCCCGAGGGGCTGGACGATCTCACGGTGCCGGATTGACGGTCGGCCGGGCGGGCCGCAGGCCGCGCCGCATGGCGGGCTCCTCGACCACGAGCCAGCTCGCGATGCCGAAAAGCCCCGCGAGGCCGAGCGCGATCAGGGTCACCGACCAGGGCGACAGGCCCGGCGCGTACAGGACCAGCTGGTTCTGGATCGGCCACGCGTAGAGGTAGAGGCCGTAGGACGGGTCGAGCCGGTTCGCCGCGAGGCTCGCCGCGCCCGGCGGCACCGCGAAGGCGAACCAGAAGACGAGGTAGCCGCCCAGCACCACGAAGGCTGGCTCGGCGAGCGGCGCGCTGAACAGGAGCGGCACGAGGAGCGCGGCCGCGAGCGCCGCCCCGCGCCCCGAATAGGCGATGCGGTGGCGCCAGAGGTAGAACGCCCCGCCGCAGCAGAAGACGGCCGCGAAGCGGATCATGCTGGCGAGCCGGAACCCCGCCTTGTCGGAAAACCCCAGCGCCGGGATCTGGCCGCGCAGGGCGTAGAGGAGGCAGAGGCCGGCGAGCAGCGCGAGGAAGACCCGCGGTCGCCGCAGCACGCCGAGGATGCCCAGGAGAAGGACGAGGAGGTAGCAGCCGAACTCGTAGGAGATCGTCCACATCGAGCCGTTCAGCAGCGGATAGGGCAGCCCCGCGAAGGCACCCGGCACGTCGGGCGGTGCGAGGAGCGCCATGCGGCCCAGCGCCTTCAGCCACGCCGCGGGCGTGACGACCCCGCCCGCGAGCGGGGCCACGACGGCGACGCAGACCAGGGAGGCGACGAGGAAGCCCGGATAGATCCGCAGGATGCGCCGCGCCAGATACGCACCGGGCGAGACCGCGCCGAGGTAGCTGCGGGTGATGAGGTAGCCGCTGATGAGGAAGAATCCGTCCACCGCCACCTCGCCGAAGGAGACGGTGCCGAAGACCCGGGTGAGGATCTCGCGGGAGCGGTTGCCGTCGATCAGTTCCGGCGAATGGGCCACCACCACCAGGGCGGCGAACAGCAGGCGCAGGAGGCCGAGGTTGTTGGCGCGGTGGGACGCGGCCTCCTCGGGCCGCCGGGTCACGATCATGTCTGCCGTCTCGGAGCGGGCCGGCGCGGCCACGCTCAAGGATCGGGACCCTAGAGGGGTTTCCCGGTGGTGTCCGGCAGAATTCCGGGTCAAACCGGCGGAAGCGCGGCGGCGTGGCCGTAGGGACGCGAAGGCCCCGTGCGGGCTGGACAGGCCGCCCGACGCCTGCCATCGTGGCGCGAAACATCATTTCGCAGGGCGGAAACGCGCATGATCAGTGCGGATCTTCGGGGACGCTGCGTCCTCGTGACGGGCGGGGCGTCGGGCATCGGGCTCGCTGCCGTCACGCTGTTTGCCCGCTGCGGCGCGGCGGTGGCGCTCAACCACCTGCCGGAGGATCCGCGCGGGCCGGAGGCCGTGGAGCGGCTCAAGGGCGATGGCCTCTCGGTCGTCGGCATCCCCGGCAACGTGGCGGTGCCCGGCGAGGCCGAGGCGATGGTGGCCCGCGCGGTCGAGGCGCTGGGCGGGCTCGACGTGCTGCTCAACAACGCCGGCACGCCGGCCTCCAGCCAGCCGATCGACTTCACCGACCTCGACGCGATGACCGAAGAGTTCTGGCAGACGATCCTGACCACGAACCTGATCGGTCCCTATCGCTGCGCGCGGGCGGCGGCGCCGCACCTGAAGACGCGGCGGGGCTGCATCGTGAACACAGCCTCGATCGCGGGGCTGGGGCGGCGCGGCTCCAGCATCGCCTACTCGGCCGGCAAGGCCGGGCTCGTCAACCTCACCCGCAGCCTCGCCCGGGCGCTCGCCCCGGAGGTGCGGGTCAACGCCGTCGCTCCCGGCCTCGTGGAGACGCCCTGGACGCAGGGCTGGCCCGAGGCGCGCAAGGCGACGACGCTCTCGCGCACCCTGCTCGCCCGCCTCGCCAAGCCCGAGGACATCGCCGAGACGATGCTCTTCCTCGCGGCCGGTGCCGCCTACATTACCGGCGAGACGATCGTGGTGGATGGCGGCCACGACTGAGGCGGTCGCGGAGCCTCCGGGCTCCCGTCCACGGACCCACGAGGAGCACCGCATGTCCCGCAAGACCGTCATCACCTGCGCGCTGACCGGCTCCTTCGACACGCCGTCGAAGAACCCGGCGGTGCCGGTGAGCCCGGAGGCGATCGCGCGATCGGCGATCGAGGCGGCGCAGGCCGGAGCGGCGGTGGTGCACATCCACGTGCGCGACCCGAAGACGGCCAAGCCCAGCATGGACCTCGCCCTCTACCGCGAGGTGGTGGAGCGGATCCGCGAGCGTGACGGCGACGTGATCCTGAACCTCACCACGGGCGCGGGCGGGCGCTACGTGCCGGGCGAGCCCGATCCGGCCCAGGCCGGCCCCGGTACCAGCCTCGCCTCCCCGGAGGTGCGCACGCGGCACGTCACGGCCCTGCGGCCGGAGATCTGCACGCTCGACGTGGCGACGATGAATTTCGGCGAGCACACCTTCCTCAACACGCCCGCGCACCTGCGCGCCATGGCGGCCCGCATCGCGGAGGCCGGCACGCGCCCGGAGATCGAGGTTTTTGACCTCGGCCAGATCGAACTCGCCAAGCACCTGATCGCGGAGGGACACCTCGCCCGCCCGCCGCTGTTCCAGCTCTGCCTCGGCATCCCGTGGGGGGCGCCGGCCACGCCCGAGACGCTGCTGCAGATGCGCGACCGGCTGCCGCCGGACGCGGTGTGGTCGGCCTTCGGCATCTCGCGGGCCGAATTCCCGATGGTGGCGCTGGCCGCCACGGCCGGCGGCCACGTGCGGGTGGGCCTGGAGGACAACCTCTATCTGTCGCGCGGGCAGCTCGCGCCGAGCAACGCGGCGCTGGTGGAGAAGGCCGCGACGCTGCTCTCGCTCCTCGACTGCGCCCCCGCCACGCCGGCCGAGGCCCGCGCCCTGTTCGGGCTCGCCCCGCGCTGACGCTCAGGGTCCGGCGGGCGTCCCGCCTCTTCTAGGGGATCAGGCGCGCGACGACCGCGCGCACGTGGGCGCGATCCATCGGCTCCGGATCGACCGACCGATGGATCGAGAGGCCCTCGATCAGGGCATCCAGCACCTTGGCGGTGTCGGGCGCGAAATGCTGCCGGAGCGCCGCCCGGCTCTTCTCCATCCAGTCCTGCATGACCCGCCGCAGCGGCGGATTGCGGGCCGCGAACGCGTAGAGTTCGTAGCTCAGCAGCATGGTGCGGGGCGTGGCCCAGCTCTCGTCCACGATGAGGTCGACCACGGCCTCGCAGGCCTCGTCCGGGGTCGCGGCGGCGGCCAGCCGCTCGGTGAACCGCGCCGACACGGTGTCGGCGAGCAGCGTGAACGCCTCGGTCAGCACCTCGTCCAGGCCCGCGAAGTGGTAGGTCATCGAGCCGAGCGGCACGTCGGCCGCCGCCGCGATCCGGCGGTGCGTCGCGCCGGCGACGCCGTGCTGGGCGATGACGTCGAGGACCGCCCGCAGGATGCGGGCGCGGCGGTCCGGATCGTAGCGGCGCGGGGACGTGGGCACGCGATCCTCCTGAGGGCGGCGAACCCCGCCGCCCGGCGGCGGTTGGCATTCTGGGACGATGCGTACATATGTACGCATCGCCGGGAGGGCATGGAAGCGCCTCCCTGAGGCGCGGTGGGCGTGAGCCCCCCACCGGCCCGGCTCCGAGGATGGGGAATGCCGATGCGCAGCGAACGCGAGAAGATGCTGGCGGGCGAGCTCTACGACGCGCTCGATCCCGAGCTGGTGGCGGACCGCTACCGGGTCCGGGACCTGTGCCTGAGGCTCAACGCCACGCGCGACGAGGAGGAGGCGCTGCGCCGCGACCTGTGCAAGCAGATCTTCGGCAAGGGCGGCGATACGGTCTGGATGCAGCCGCCGTTCTTCTGCGATTACGGCTCGAACATCGAGCTGGGCGAGCGCGTCTACTTCAATTTCAACTGCGTGGTGCTCGACGTGTGCCGGGTGCGGATCGGCGATTTCACGCTGTTCGGCCCGGCCGTGCAGATCCTGACGCCGCTGCACCCGTTCGACGCCGCCCTGCGCCGCAAGCAGGAGAACGGCAAGCCGGTCGACATCGGCTCGGACGTGTGGGTGGGCGGCGGCGCCCTGATCCTGCCGGGCGTGAGCATCGGGTCGCGCACCGTCATCGGCGCGGGCAGCGTGGTCACGCGCGACGTGCCGGAGGGGGTTTTCGCGGCCGGGAATCCCTGCCGCGTCATCCGCGAGATCGGCGAGGACGAGCGGCAATCCTACGCCTCCGCGCCCTGAGGGCGAGACCGTCCGGCCCACCCGAACGCGGAGCGGATGGGCCGATCTGCCGGGAGGGCGCCGTCGTCGACGGCTCCCGAGCCCCGGCTCTGGTGGTCTTAGGCGCGCCCGCCCCGCACTGCCGCAATGCCCGCGAGTCCGGCGAGCGCCAGCGAGATCAGCACGTTCCAGCCCGCCAGCGACAGGCCGAGGAAGCGCCACGCGGCCTCGGTGCAGCTCACCACGCGGGTCTGTTCGAGGGTCTTGAGGAAGTCCTTGACGTCGGCGGGACCGGCGCCCGCGCCGCCGCCGCAATCGCTCGGTCCGGGCCAGAAACCCCACTCCGCGCCCGCGTGGTAGGCCCCGAGGCCCGCGCTGGCGAGGAACAGCAGCGCCAGCCCGGCCAGCACCCAGCGGGCGAGGCCGCGGGGCAGCAGCGCCGCTGCCGCCGCGAGCGGCAGCGCGAGGTAGTAGGGCTGGCGCTGCTCCAGGCAGAGCTTGCACGGCACGTAGCCGAACCCGTGCTGGAAGATCAGCGCGCCGCCCAGCGTGGCGGCGGCGGCGAGGAGCACGAGGAGCGCCGCCGGGCGCGGCGCGGTGAGCGCGGTCATCGAACGCCTCAGAGCAGGTAGCGGAACCCGACGAAGCCGAGCACCACCACCGCCGCAAAGCCTCCCGCGACCGCGTTCAGGTGCCGGTCGAGCACCGTGCGGATGCCGACGCCGTAGCGGTTCACGAGGCCGGCCAGAGCGTAGAACCGCGCGCCGCGCGTGACCAGCGACAGGAGCGTGAACCACAGGAGGTCGTAGCCCGCGAAGCCCGACGTGATGGTGACGAGCTTGTAGGGGATCGGCGTGAGGCCCTTCAGCAGGATCACCCAGTGGCCGTACTGGGCGTAGGATTCGCGAAAGGCCTCAGCCTTGGCCGAGAGCCCGTAGAGGCTGAACAGCCAGACCCCGACCGAATCGTAGAGCAGCGCGCCGATGGCGTAGCCGAGCAGGCCGCCCGCCACCGAGGTCAGCGTCGCCACGAGGGCGTAGCGCCACGCCCGCTCGGGCCGGCTCACCACCATCGGCACCAGCATCACGTCGGGCGGGATGGGGAAGAACGAACTCTCCGAGAAGGAGACCGCGCCGAGCGCGTAGGGGGCCGTGGGCCGCGCGGAGAGCGCGAGGATCCACTCGTAGAGGCGACGGAGCATCGATGCGGTTGCCTGCGTGTGTGGGAGTGCGGTCGCGCCCTCTCAACACAGGATTGCGGCAGGGACGAGGGCGCCCGGGGCCCGCACCCTGCCGGCGAGGCAGGGCACGGGTCCGCGGGCGTGCAGTCTGGCGCAAGGAGGCGCCGCGCCGGCCGGTTCTTCCGGGGGAGCGGGGCCGCCCCGCGGGGGCAGGCCCCTCCCCGGCCCGCGGGCGGTCCCGGTGGCCGGGACCGCGCCTCATACCAACGGCCCAGGATGCTGACGCATCGGGCCGTTGAGTTATCTCGAATTTTCGACATCAAGCCAAGGGCTTGACGAAAATTCGAGAGCGGAACCAACGGTCATTTCCAATGACCGTTGGTATCAGAGCGGCTTCTTCAGCAGCCGGGCGAAGAGCCCGACGATGCCCTCGCGGAACAGCAGCACGCAGACGACGAACACCACGCCCTGGATGATCGTCACCCAGGCGCCGAACTGCGCGAGGTAGTTCTCCATCGCGATGATCACGAAGGAGCCGAGGATCGGCCCGAACACCGTGCCCATGCCGCCCACCAGCGTCATCAGCACCACCTCGCCCGACATCGACCAGTGCACGTCGGTGAGCGAGGCGAGCTGGAACACGATCGCCTTGGTGGCGCCGGCCACGCCCGCGAGCGTGGTCGAGAGCACGAACACCGCGAGCTTGTACTGGTTGGCCCGGTAGCCGAGCGAGATCGCGCGCGGCTCGTTGTCCCGGATCGCCTTCAGCACCTGGCCGAACGGCGAGTGGATGATGCGGTAGATCAGCAGCAGGCCGGCGAAGAAGATCAGCGCCACGAGCGCGTAGAGCACCCGGTCGTCCGCGAGGCTGATGACGCCGAACAGGTGGCCGCGCGGCACCGCCTGGATGCCGTCCTCGCCGCCGGTGAACTTCGCCTGCAGCGAGAAGAAGAACACCATCTGGGCGAGCGCCAGGGTGATCATCGAGAAGTAGATGCCCTGGCGCCGGATGGCGAGCGCCCCGAACACGAGGCCGAGCAGGGCCGCGGTCAGCGTGCCGGCGAGGATCGCCAGTTCCGGGGTGAGGCCCCAGTGCTTGGCGCCGTAGGCCGAGACGTAGCTCGCCATGCCGAAATAGGCGGCGTGGCCGAAGCTGAGGAGTCCGCCGTAGCCGAGCAGAAGGTTGAAGGCCAGCGCGAACAGCGCGAAGCACAGAACCTTCATCAGGAACACGGGGTAGAGGACCAGCGGCAGGACCGCGAGCGCGACCGCGATGCCGATGAAGACCATGCGGTGGAACGCCTTGGCGTCCTTGCCCTCCGGCAGGGCGGGGGCGATCGGGGTGGCGTCGTCGGACGCCGTGGCGGCGGAATGGGCCATCTCAGGCGGTCCTCGCGGAGGCGGAGAGCGGAAGGGCGGACATCAGGCGGTGCGTCCGAACAGGCCGGCGGGCTTCACCAGAAGCACCAGCACCATGATGACGAAGATCACGGTCGAGGAGGCTTCCGGGTAGAAGACCTTGGTGAGGCCCTCGATGAGGCCGAGGGTGAAGCCGGTGATGATGGAGCCGAGGATCGAGCCCATCCCGCCGATCACTACCACGGCGAAGACCACGATGATGATGTCGGCGCCCATGTTGGGGTTCACCGAGTAGACGGGGGCGGCGAGCACGCCCGCGAAGGCGGCGAGCGCCACGCCGAAGCCGTAGGTGAGTGTCAGGAGCAGCGGCACGTTCACGCCGAAGGCCTGGACCAGCGTCGGGTTCTCGGTGGCGGCGCGCAGATAGGCGCCGAGCTTGGTCTTCTCGATGATCAGCCAGGTGGCGAGGCAGACGATCAGCGAGGCGACCACGACCCAGCCGCGGTAGTTCGGCAGGAACATGAAGGGCAGGCGCTGGCCGCCCGAGAGTTCGGACGGGATCGCGTAGGGCAGCCCCGAGACGCCGTACTCGTTGCGAAACAGGCCCTGGATGATCAGCGCCAGACCGAAGGTGAGCAGCAGGCCGTAGAGGTGATCGAGCTTGTAGAGCCGGGCGATCAGCACCCGCTCCATGATCACGCCGAACAGGCCGACCGCGAGCGGCGCGAGGAGCAGCGCCCACCAGTAGCCGATGCCGGCGTAGTTGAGCAGCATCCAGGCCACGAACGCGCCCATCATGTACTGGGCGCCGTGCGTGAAGTTGATGATGTTCAGGAGGCCGAAGATGATCGCGAGGCCGAGCGACAGGATCGCGTAGAACGAGCCGTTGATGAGTCCGAGCAGGAGTTGCCCGAACAGCGCCTGCATGGGAACGCCGAAGATCATGGTCATGGCTGGTCAGCGACTCGTGCGGGGGGAAGGCCGGGGCAGGCGTCCCGGCGGTATCATAACAGGGCTCGCGGGCCGCGGCACCGGAGCCCTGCGCCGTCGCGGGGTGCCGGCGCGGAGGGTGGCCGCGCCGGCGCCCGGGTCAGCTCTTGGTCAGCTCTTGCCGACGAGGGGGCAGCCGCCCTCGCTCATCGGCCGGAACGCCTCGTCGCCGGGAATGGTCGCCAGGGTCTTGTAGAGGTCCCACGGGTCCTTCGACTCGGCCGGCTTCTTGACCTCGAACAGGTACATGTCGTGGATCTTGCGCCCGTCCGGCCGGATCGTGCCCTTACCGAACAGCGGGTCGTCGGTGGGCAGGTCCTTCATCTTGGCGACCACCTGACCGCCGTCCTTGGCCGATTTCATCGCCTCGACGGCCTTCAGGTAGTGGATCACGCTACCGTAGACGCCGGCCTGCACGGCGGTCGGCTTCTTGCCGTTGAAGGTCTTGGCGAAGCGGTCGGAGAAGGAGCGCGTGGCGTCGTTGAGGTCCCAGTAGAAGGGCTCGGTGAGCACCAGCCCCTGCGCCACCTTCGGGGTGAGCGAGTGCACGTCGGAGGAGAAGACGAGGAGGCCCGCGATGGCCTGGCCGCCCTCGGTGATGCCGAACTCCGCCGCCTGCTTGATGGCGTTGATGGTGTCGCCTCCGGCATTCGCCAGCCCGATCACCTTGGCGCCCGACCCCTGCGCCTGGAGCAGGAAGGACGAGAAGTCGGCGGTGGGGAACGGCGTCTTGACCGAGCCCACCACCTTGCCGCCGTTCTTGGTCACGACCGCGGTGGTGTCGCGCTGCAGCGCCTGCCCGAAGGCGTAGTCGGCGGTGAGGAAGAACCACGTGTTGCCGCCGCGCTTGACCATGGCGCCGCCGGTGCCGTTGGCGAGCGCCACCGTGTCGTAGGTCCAGTGCACGGTGTTGGGCGAGCATTGCGCGCCGGTGAGATCGGCCGTGCCGGCCCCGGAATTGACGAAGGCCTTGTTCTTCTCGCGCGTCACCTGGCTGATCGCCAGCGCCACCGAGGAGGTGGGCACGTCGAAGATCGCGTCCACGCCGTCGCGGTCGTACCACTGGCGGGCGAGCGAGGCGCCGACATCCGGCTTGTTCTGGTGGTCGGCGGAGACGATCTCGACCTTGAGGCCCTTGTCGGCGGCCTTGAAATCCTCCACCGCCATGCGGGCGGCCACCACCGAGCCCTCGCCCGAGATGTCGGCGTAGACGCCCGAGCGGTCGTTCAGGACGCCGATCTTCACCGGCGTCTGCGCCTGGGCCGCGGCCGTCATCAGGGCGCCGGCCGCACCGGCGAGCAGCAGTCGCTTCAGCATCGCAATCCTCCTCCTGTGGCGGAGCCCGCACCAGGCGCCGCGCTTCGTTGTTGGCCTCGACCCGGAACGGCCCGGGCCGGCGGATCCCTCGGCGGAGGGCCCCCGGGGCCGACTCCGCTCCGGGTCGTGTTCCTGCATCACGATCGCCGTCGACCCTGTGACGGACGCGGCGGATGACGCGGCGCTCACGGCTGCGCCCGGTCGAGCCGCACCACGCTGCCCCGTCCGACGAGGGGGCAGCCGCCCTCGCTCATCGGCCGGAACACCTCGTCGCCCGGGATCGTCGCGAGCGTCTTGTAGAGGTCCCATTCGCCCTTCGATTCCGAGGGCCGCTTCACCTCGAACAGGTACATGTCGTGGATCTTGCGTCCGTCCGGCCGGATCGTGCCCTTGCCGAACAGCGGGTCGTCGGTGGGCAGGTCCTTCATCTTGGCGACCACCTGACCGCCGTCATGCGCCGAGCCCAAGGTCGCGACGGCCTTGAGGTAATGCAGGACGCCCGCATAGACCCCCGCCTGGGCGGCGGTGGGCTTGCGCGCGCCGAAGCGGGCGGCGAAGCGGTCGGAGAAGGAGCGCGTGGCGTCGTTGAGGTCCCAGTAGAAGGGCTCGGTGAGCACCAGCCCCTGCGCCACCCGCGGGGTGAGCGCGTGGATGTCGGAGGAGAAGATCAGGAGCCCGGCGAGCGCCTGCCCGCCCTCCGTGATGCCGAGCTTGGCGGCTTGCCGGACCGCGTTGATGGTGTCGCCTCCGGCATTGGCCAGCCCGATCACCTTGGCGCCCGAGGCCTGCGCCTGGAGCAGGAAGGGCGAGACGTCGGAGGCCGGGAACGGGGCCTTCACGGCTCCCACGACCCGCCCGCCCCGGCCGGTGATCACCGCGGTGGTGTCGCGCTGCACCGCCTCGCCGAAGGCGTAGTCGGCGGTGATGAAGAACCACGTGTCGCCGCCGCGCCTGACCATGGCGCCGCCCGTGCCGTTGGCGAGCGACACGGTGTCGAAGGTCCAGTGCACGGTGTTGAGCGAGCATTGCAGGCCGGTGAGGTCGGCGGTGCCCGCGCCCGAATCCACCAGGACCTTGTTGCGCTCGCGGGCGACGTGGTGGACGGCGAGCGCCACCGAGGAGGTCGGCACGTCGAAGATCGCGTCCACGCCGTCGCGGTCGTACCACTGACGGGCGATGCTCGCGCCGAGATCGGGCTTGTTCTGGTGGTCGGCGGAGACGATCTCGACCTTGAGGCCCTTCTCGGCGGCTTTGAAATCCTCCACCGCCATGCGGGCGGCCACCACCGAGCCCTCGCCCGAGATGTCGGCGTAGACGCCCGAGCGGTCGTTCAGGACGCCGATCCTCACCGGCGTCTGGCCCTGGACCGACCCCGCCGTCGCCAGGGCGAGGACGACGGCGAGGAGGAACGGCTTGCGCATCACACCCCGAGATAGGCGTGGAGCTTGTCGATGTTGGCGTCGAGGTCGGCGTTGGGGATCATGTCGATCACCCGGCCCTGCTCCACCACGAAGTGCCGGTCGGCGACCGTCTGGGCGAAGCGGAAGTTCTGCTCCACCAGCACGATCGTGTAGCCCTCGCTCTTGAGGCGGGCCAGCGTCCGGCCGATCTGCTGCACGATCACCGGGGCGAGGCCCTCGGTCGGCTCGTCGAGCAGGATCAGCTTGGCGCCGGTGCGCAGGATGCGGCCGATCGCCAGCATCTGCTGCTCGCCGCCCGAGAGCTTGGTGCCCTGGCTGCCCGAGCGCTCCTTGAGGTTCGGGAACAGCGTGTAGATCTGGTCGACGGTCAGCCCGCCGGGCTTCACCCGCGGGGGCAGCATCAAGTTCTCGTAGACCGAGAGGCTGGAAAAAATGCCGCGCTCCTCCGGCACGTAGCCCAGCCCGAGCTTGGCGATGTTGCGCGAGGGCATGCCGATGGTCTCGGTGCCGTCGTAGCGGATCGAGCCCTTGCGCTTGCCGAGGATCCCGATGATCGCGCGCAGCGTCGTGGTCTTGCCGGCGCCGTTGCGCCCGAGCAGCGTCACCACCTCGCCCGGCCTCACGTCGAAGGTGATGCCGTGCAGCACGTGGCTCTCGCCGTACCAGCCCTCCAGGCCCTGCACGGAGAGGAGCGGGGCCGTCGCGGCCGCCTTCGTCGTCTTGAGCGCCGCCTCAGCCATGACCGGCTCCGATATAGGCCTCGACCACCCGGGGATCCTTCGAGACGGTGGCGTAGTCGCCCTCCGCCAGCACCTGGCCGCGGGCCAGCACGGTGATGCGGTTCGACAGCGAGGCCACGACCGAGAGGTTGTGCTCGACCATCAGGATGGTGCGGTCCTTCGAGACGCGCCGGATCAGCGCCGCCGTGCGCTCGACGTCCTCGTGGCCCATGCCGGCCATCGGCTCGTCGAGGAGCAGCATCTCGGGATCGAGGGCGAGCGTGGTGGCGATCTCGAGCGCCCGCTTGCGGCCGTAGGACAGCTCCACCGCCGGCACCTCGGCGAACTCGGCGAGGCCCACCGCCTCGACCAGCGACAGCGCCTCCTCGTTGAGGGCGCGCAGGACTTTCTCGGAGCGCCAGAAATCGAAGGAATCGCCGCGCTTGCGCCGCTGCAGGGCGATCCGGACGTTCTCCTTCACGGTGAGGTGCGGGAAGACGGCCGAGATCTGGAACGAGCGCACGAGGCCGAGGCGGGCCACGTCGGCGGGCCTCATCTTGGTGATGTCGCGCCCGTTGTAGCGGATCGAGCCCGCGGTGGGCGTGAGGAACTTGGTGAGCAGGTTGAAGCAGGTCGTCTTGCCGGCGCCGTTCGGCCCGATCAGGGCGTGGATGGTGCCGCGCGCCACCCTCAGCGCGACGTCGTTCACGGCCCGGAAGCCCTTGAACTCCATCGTCAGGCCTTCGGTCGACAGGACGATGTCCTGCGGGGAGCCGCCCGGTCGGGGCGCCTCAGCGTGGACGGTGGGTTGAGCCATCGCGATGCGTCACCCCTGCGTTTCCTCGATTGCGCCTATGCGCCCTTGGTATGGCCTCACAGCATGGCGCCAGGGGCTGAGTCAACCGGCGCCGCCGTTTCCGGCGCGGATGACGCCTCATCCGTTCGATTGAGTCCGATTGCTGCCGTTGCGGCGCTCTTGTCTGGTCGAAGCCGCGACTTTCCCGGATCGATCGGGCCCAACCGGCACGATCAGCGCGAGAAAGCGGGCTCCCGGGCGGGTTTCCGGGCGGGCGGGTCCGCCGCGCTGCAGGGCGCCCCCGCCCCGTCCCGTCCGCCCGGCGCGCAGGTCTCCTCCAGCCACAGGGCGAGGACGAGCGCGCCTGCTGCCGGCACCGCCAGCGCCACGAAGGCCCAGGTCCATCCGAGATGGATCGCGAGGAGGCCGCCGACCCACCCCGAGAGCGCGCCGCCGACGCCCTGGACGGCCGCCACCGTGCCGAGCGCGGTCTGGGTGCGGCCGGACCCCCAGGTGAGGTCGGCCACCACCACCGGGACCGCGACGCCGATCACGCCGGACGCCACCCCGTCGAGCACCTCCGCGAGGATCAGCCAGGCCGGGTCGTCGAGGAAGGCGGAGAGCAGCGCGCGCACCGGCAGCACCGCGCAGGCGACGAGCAGGAGCTGGCGGCGCCCGCGCCGGTCGGCCATCGAGCCGGCGAGCAGCGCCACCGGGATCATCACGAGCTGCGCCACGATCACGTAGCGGGCGGTCCAGCCGGTGCCGTCCTGCCCCGCCGCCACGAGCTTCTGGCCGAGCAGGCTCAGCATCGAGCCGTTGGAGAGGTTGAACAGGGCGAGCGCCGCCGACAGGAGCAGCAGCCGGCGGTCGGCCAGCACCGAGAGGATCGCCGACCGTTCCGGCTTGTCGTCCGGATCGTCCTCCTTCCAGCCGACGGCCCGGCGGGCGTTCCAGCTGGTCTTCGGCGTCATCAGCGCGGCGATGATCGCGGCGGCGGCGAGCAGCCCCAGCACCCAGAAGGCCACCACCGGCCCGACATACGGCGTGCCAAAGCCGATCACCAGGGCGGCGCCCAGGATGCCGACGTGGTTCCAGGCCTGGTTGCGCCCCTGCTGCCTGGGAAAGGCCTGCTTGCCGACCATGCCGAGGGTCAGCGCCGCCACGGCCGGCACCACGAGCGTGCCGCCGAGCGCGGCGACGAACTGCGCGGCCAGGACCGCCGGGAAGGAGCGGGCCACCATCAGCAGGAGCGTGCCGCCGAGGATCGCCGCGCAGGCCGCCGCGATCAGCAGGCGCGGGCGCCCGGCGCGGTCGACGAGCGCGCCGAGCGGTCCGCTCAGCGCCAGCGTGGCGAAGCCCACGAGCGTGGTGAGGAGGCCGACCTGGCTCGGGCTCCACCGCGCCGTCTGCGCCAGCCACGTGCCGAGAAAGGGGCCGAGCCCTCCCTGGATGTCGCCGACGAAGAGGTTGATGAGCGCGAGATGGGAGGTGGCCTGCATCGACGCGAAGATCCTCGTGCGAGCCGTTGCCGGCCGGTGGGCAATAACGCGCCTGAGGCGAAAAGGGTCTGCGAGCGGGGCCGTGTCACGGGCTCGGCACCGCGCAGGCCGCGGCGATGCGGGCGAGCAGCGGGTCCGCGACGCCCATCGCCACGAGGTGCTGGTGGGTGTTGCGCACGTAGTCGGGATTGGCGCCCGAGCGCCCGAGCCCCTGGCGCACGAGGCGCAGCAGCTCCGGCTCGGGCAGGCGCCCGGCATATTGCGGGTGGGTGCGATCGACGAGGTATGTGACGGCGCTCACGCGCCGCCCGTTGTCGAGGTTCACCCCGAGCACCCGCTCGACATAGACCGCCGTTACCTGCTCGCGCTCGCGCAGGTAGGCCAGCGTGGCGGCCGCCTCGGGCTCCGCCACCCGGAAGGCGACGCCCCGACAGCTCCCGCCGCGATCGAGGCCGAGCACGAGGCCCGGCCGCTCCGGCGTGCCGCGGTGGACGTGGGAGAGCACGCAGAGCGCCCGGTGGTAGCCCCGCAGCCGCGCGGGCCGGCGCTCGATCACCGGAAAGCCCGGGCGCCACATCAGCGACCCGTAGCCGAACACCCACAGGTCCACGGGCGCCGTTCTGGTCTCCATCCTCTCCTCCGGCTTCCCTTTCCCGGCTTCCCTTGCAGGCGGCGGCCGGTAGCAGCTAGGGAAGCCCCGATTCAACGGCAACCCGGCACGAGCCGCCGGGACAGCGGGAGAGGTGGCCGATGACGCAGGCGCCGGAGACGACGGATCCGAAGCCCGCCGGCAGACGGCGCGGGCGCATCGGCCTCTTTCTGCCCTTCGGGCTGCTCCTCCTCGTCGCGGTGCTGTGGTCGGCCGGCTGGGTCTGGGTGCGGGGCCGCGCCGCCGAAGAGATCGACGCGTGGTTCGCCCGCGAGGCCCAGGCCGGACGCACATGGACCTGCACCGACCGCGCGGTCGGCGGCTATCCGTTCCGGCTCGAACTGCGCTGCGCGGCCTTACGCTTCGTGCGGTCCGACGTGACCTTCACGGTCGGGCCGGTGGTGGCGGTGGCGCAGGTCTACCAGCCGCGCCACGTGATCGTGGAGGCGACCGGCCCGTTCCACGTCGAGCAGGACGGCAAGGTCGGCGACGTCGACTGGCGGCTCCTCGAAGGCTCGATCCACCTCGCCGCCGGCGGGTTCCAGCGCGTCTCCCTCGTGGCCGACGCGCTGAAGGGACAGGTCGCGGGCGTGGAGCCCCAGCCGATCCCCTTCACGGTGGGCCATCTGGAGGTGCATGCGCGCCCGACCCCCGGCCGCTTCGACACGGAGGGGGCGGTGGACGTGAGCGCCCGCGTGGCCAAGGCCACGCTGCCGCTGCTCGATCCCCTGCTCGGCGGCCCGGAGCCGGCCGACCTGGCGCTCGACGCCACGGTGAACCGGGCGGCGGGCGTGCGCACGCGACCGCTCGCCGTGGAGCTGGAGCGCTGGCGGAATGCCGGCGGCAGCGTCGACCTCACCCGCCTCACCGCCGAGAAGGGCAAGAGCCGGCTGCAGGTGCAGGGGGCCCTGCGACTCGACGAGACCCACCGCCTCGCGGGCGAGCTCGACGTGCGGACCGCCGGCCTCGACGCGGTGATCGCGCCGCTGATCGCCGAGCAGCTCGGCGGGCGGATCGGGGGCGACGGCGCGGCGCTGATCGGCAACCTCGTCGGCCAGTTCCTCGGGGGCGGCCGGCGGCGCGAGCCCGCGCCGGGTGCGGGACCCGACGGCACGCTGAAAGCCCTGCCGCCGGTGCGCCTCGCGGGCGGGCGGGTGTCCGTCGGTCCCTTCGCGATCCCGAACCTGCGCCTCGATCCCCTCTACTGAGCCGCGATTGCCGCGCCGGCTCAGTTGATCGGGTCCTCCGCGCCGCGCGGCGTCATCGCCTGTTCCAGCTTGGTGAGGAGGTCGCGCAGCGAGATGATCGCGTCGAGGTTGCCGCGCAGATGCGCCACGGTGGCGCGGCGTACGACGACCTGGCCGTTCTCGTCGAGTTCCTGCAGGGCGGCCGTGAGCAGGATGCGCCCCACGCCGCCGGATCCGCCGGCCGCGGTGGCATCCTCGAAATAGATCAACGGCGCGTGGCCGATATCGATCGTCCCCACCGCATCCGAGGCCGCTCTGACTGCAGCAATCCGCCTGTCGCCCATCGCCGTCGGCCCCTCTACTCGCTCTGGTTACTCACGAGACGACAAGTCTCGCGCCGAGAAGACGGCAAAAATTTGGGCGAGAGTATTTCACGTATGTTAATCGAGCCCGATGCAATTGAGGGTGGTCTAGAAGACGACAGCGGTTGTGCGGCGCCGCTCGGCCCTCCGGGGTGTCACGCCGCCAGCCGGAGATCCGGGTCGGCGGCGTGGGCGACACCGTGGGCGGCGGCGCCGATCTGATCGAGCTGGGAGCAGTGGAGGAGCCGGACCTCGAACGCCGCGGCGAGCGTGCGCACGGCACCGCCGATGCGGCCGTTGGTGACGATGCAGGCGACGTTGCACGCCTCGCGCCGCGCTGCCGCCACCACCTCCTGCACCGCACGGCACTCGATCTCGGTCGCCGCGTGGTGGAGATGGGCGGCCACGCGGTTGCGGCCGTTCTCCAGGATCAGGTGGGCGCCCTCCCGCCGGTCGGTTCCCTGCGGCAGGACCGTCCAGTCGAGGTGCTTCAGGCACCGTGCGACCAGCCGCGAGAAGGCCGCCGAGGAGACGCTCGCCCGGTCGAGGAAGGTCCAGGACTCGATCTCCCGGTTCAGCAGACCGGCGAACTCGGCGTTGAGCGCGCGCTCGAAGTCGCCCGGCGTGACGAGGATCCGGTCGCGCCCCGGCACGTGGGTGCGATAATGCTCGCGCAGCTGCTGGCGCCAGCGCGTCTCGAACTCCTCCGGTGACCGCGACCAGTGTTCGAGCCAGCGCTTCTCGATGACGTAGCGCTCCGCATGCGGCCGCAGGACGTCGCGGCATCGGGCCGTCAGACGATTGCGGCGATGCGCGACGAGCATCAGTGCCGCCGAGATCACCGCGACGGCTGCGATCACTGTCGTCGTCATGCTGATTGCGCCGTCTCGTTCGGGAGCCGGCAGAAGTCTCGGCCGGCCTCGCTTAACCGAGCGTTTCGGCGCGCCCAAGGTGTCGTCCGCCCGCAGGCGGGTCGTGTTCAGGGTGAATCGCGCGTCAACGCCGCCCTACGACCGCTGCGCCCCGGCATTGCTCGGCGCCGTGCGGTCGTCCTCGTGGGTGTGCGGCGTGGTGGTGCCGGTCTCGCCCGGGTCGCGCGTGCGCAGGCGCTCGGGCACGGTCTGGTCGGGTGCCGGGATGTTGGGCGCCTGTTCGCGGCTCTTCTGCGGCGTGTCGACGGCCTGCGCCAGCAGCACCGCGCCGATCGTGCCGAGCACGAGACACGCGTGACGATTCATCGACGTCATGGCGGGCGCTCCTCCTCTGCAGCAGGGAATGATCCGCACGGTCGAAGGGTTCCGGCGAGGGATGGCGAACCGGAGCGGCGCCGGCCCTCGATCAATGCAGGGCGAGGCGGGCGGTGCTCCCGGGACGACCGGTATTGTTCGTCGCGGTGCACGATCGCGATTGTGCGAGCCGGAGGGAGTCCGGGCGTGTAGCTTTACCGGGCGGGATCTGCCGTGATGGCGGCGCATCTCCGCCAACAGATGTCACTCGGTGAAGGGAACGCCCATGAAACGAACGCTGCTCGCACTGGCCACGATCCTCGGCCTCGTCGCGTCGGGTGCGCAGGCCCAGGAATCCTATCCGTCGCGGCCGATCACGGTGATCGTCCCGTTCGCGGCCGGCGGCACGACCGACATCGTGGCCCGGCTCATGGCCGAGCACATGAGCCGCACGGTCGGACAGCAACTGGTGGTCGAGAACGTCACCGGGGCGGGCGGCACCCTGGGGGTGACCCGGGCCTCCCGGGCGGCGCCGGACGGCTACACCCTCCTGATGGGCAACCTCGGCACGCAGGCGGCGAGCGTCGGGCTCTATCCGAAGCTGGCCTACGATCCGCGGACGGACTTCGAGCCGATCATGAACTCGGCCGCGACGCCCATGCTGGTCGTCGCCAAGAAGGACCTTCCGGTCAAGGACTTCAAGGAGTTCGTCGCGTACCTCAAGGCCAACGCCGCGAAGATGAACTACGGCACCGGCGGCGTCGGCTCGACCTCGCATCTGACCTGCCTTTTTCTCGAAACCCTGCTCGGGGTGAAGCCGCAGCACGTGCCCTACCGCGGCTCGGGGCCGGCGCTCACCGCGCTGCTCGGCGGCCAGGTCGATTACGTCTGCGACCAGACGGTCGGGATCGTGCCGACCGTCCAGGCCAAGCAGGCCAACGGCCTCGTCGTCGCGGTCGAGCACCGCCTCGCCGTCGTGCCGGATGTCCCGACCTCGGCCGAGCAGGGCCTGCCCCAGTTCCAGGCCACCGGCTGGAACGCGCTGTTCGCCCCGAAGGCCACGCCCAAGGAGATCGTCGCCAAGCTCAATGCGGCCGCCCGCGCCGCACTGGCCGACCCGACCACACGCAAGCGCCTCCTCGACATCGGCGCGGAACTCCCCGACGAGGCGGGCCAGACGCCTGAGGCGCTGGGCAAGCTCGTCAGCTCCGAGATCGACAAGTGGGTGCCCATCATCCGCTCGGCCGGCGTGACGGGCCAGTAGGCCGACAGCCCTCGCCCCCGGGAGCGGGAGAGCCGGCGCCCTCCCGTCGCCCCGCTCGGGCGGCCCACACGCCCCCATCGTGTGGTATACTGAATACCTTGGTCCCCCTTTCCGGCCCGTACCGGTCCGGCTACTCGGATCGGCAGGCCGGCCATTGACGCCCGCCACATGGTGTCAACTGGCGTCAACGGCCCCGCTTCGCTAGTCTTCTGGCGTATGCGGACGGCGAGGCGGGCCGGGAACCGTTGTCGCCCCTGTGGCACACATCGGCGCTTCGATAGAACGGCAGCACGCATTCGGGGGAAACCATGCCGCGCAATGTCCTGATCCTGGGAGCCTCGTACGGCTCGTTGCTCGCAACGAAGCTGCTGATGGCCGGTCATAACGTGACGTTGGTCTGCCGACGGAAGACGGCCGACCTTGTCAACCGGGACGGGACCGAAGTCCGCATCAAGCTGCGCGACGAGCCCGATCACCGGGCCATCCTGTCGCGCGACCTGCCCGGCACGCTGGACGCAGCGCCGCCCGAGGCCATCGATCTGTCCCGCTACGATCTCGTCGGCCTCGCCATGCAGGAGCCGCAGTACAACAACCACACGATCCGCGTCCTGATGATCAAGATCGCCGAGGCGAAACTGCCCTGCCTCTCGATCATGAACATGCCGCCCCTGCCGTATCTCAAGAGAATTCCCATCGTCGCGGGCATGGACCTCGAAGACGCCTACACCAATGCCGGCGTCTGGGACCGGTTCGAGCCGGGATTGGTGACGCTCTGCTCGCCCGATCCGCAGGCCTTCCGGCCGCCCGACGAGGCGGCGAACGTCCTTCACGTCGGGCTGCCCACGAACTTCAAGGCCGCGACCTTCGCCGACGAGACGCACAACCGCCTGCTCCGGGATCTGGAGGCGGACATCGACGCGGTGCGGCTCGACGGCCAGGACGTGCCGGTGAAGCTCAAGGTGTTCGATTCGCTCTTCGTGCCGCTGGCGAAATGGTCGATGCTGCTGACCGGCAATTACCGCTGCATCACGCCCGACGAGCCGCAATCGATCCGCGACGCCGTGCACGGCGACCTCGCACGGTCGCGCACGATCTACGAGCACGTCGACGCCGTCGCGCGGCGCCTGGGCGCCGATCCGGAGGATCAGGTGCCCTTCGAAAAATACGCCAAGGCGGCGGAGGGGCTGCTCAAGCCCTCTTCGGCGGCCCGGGCGGTGGCGAACGGCGCCCCCTTCATCGAGCGGGTGGACCTGCTGGTGAAGCTGATCTCGCATCAGCTCGGCATGCCCACCCCTGAGATCGACCGGACGGTCCAGATCGTAGATCGCAAGCTCGAAGAGCGGATCATCGAGGGCTGAAGGGAAGCCGGCTGTACGGGCCTGATTCGACGGCCGCAATTTTCTCGCGGGTTCCCCTCTCCCGGGTGGGCTTGCGGATTCACATGTCGCCGAATGAGGCGCGGGATCCCCTCTCCCGAGCGGGCTTGCGGATTCACACTTCGGGTCGGGCACGTTCTCCTCTCCCCGCGTGCGGGGAGAGGGCTTCGGACCCCTTGTCGGGTCCGAAGCGAGGCGGCAGCCGAGGGTGAGGGGGCGGTGCCGAATGAGGCTCCTCAGGAAACGCCCCCTCACCGTCGCGGCGAACCTCCGGTTCGCTGCTCGCTGCTTGCACGACAAGGTGCAAGCAGCCCTCTCCCCGCACGCGGGGAGAGGAGATCCTGCGTCTCACGCGGCGAGGTGTGAATGCGGTAGCCCGAGCGGGAGAGGGTAGCGGCCGGCGTGCCGTCGGGCGGTCCATCCCGTCGCGTTCCTCCGGACATCCGCTCGCAACCGCTTGACCCCGAGCGTCTTCGCCTACCAAGCTCCGGCAGCCCGATCTTGCGCAAACACCCCGGACCACGTGCCCGGGGGCAGGACCAATCGGAGGCAGTCACCCGGATGGCGATCGATCAGGCTCAGGGGCAGCCCCCCTCCTCCACGGCGCTCGAACGCGACGCCCGCTTGGTCTCCACCGACCACAAGGTCGCGCCGAGCGAGATCGCCATCGGCGTCGTCATCGGGCGCGCCGCGGAGTATTTCGACTTCTTCGTCTTCGCGATCGCCTCGGTCGTCGTCTTTCCCAAGGTCTTCTTCCCCTTCGCGGAGCCCGTGACCGCGACGCTCTACTCCTTCGCCATGTTCTCGCTGGCCTTCATCGCCCGGCCGGTCGGATCGGTCATCTTCACGGCGGTCGACCGCCGGCACGGCCGCAGCATCAAGCTGACCATCGCGCTGTTCCTGCTCGGCTTCTCCACCATGGCGATCTCGTTCCTGCCGAACTACGCGCAGATCGGCGCCTGGTCGCTCTACCTTCTCGGCATCCTGCGGTTCGGGCAGGGCCTCGCCCTCGGCGGGGCGTGGGACGGGCTCGCCTCGCTTCTCGCGCTCAACGCGCCGATCGAGCGCCGCGGCTTCTACGCCGCCATCCCGCAGCTCGGGGCGCCGCTCGGCTTCATCGTCGCCAGCACCCTGTTCGCTTTCTTCATGCTCAACCTCGCCGAGGCGGACTTCTTGGACTGGGGCTGGCGCTATCCCTTCTTCTGCGCCTTCGCCGTCAACGTGGTGGCCCTGTTCTCGCGGCTGCGGCTCGTGGTGACGGACGAGTTCGTGCGCCTGCTCGAACGGCGGCGGCTCGAACCCTCGCCGATCCTGCCGCTGATCCGCAGCCACGGCACGGACCTCCTCGTCGGCGCGCTGGTCCCGCTGGCGAGCTTCGCGCTGTTCCACCTCGTGACGGTGTTTCCCATCAGTTGGATCATTCTGTTCACGCACCGCTCGGCGGGCGAGTTCCTGATGGTGCAATGCTCGGGCGCCTTCATCTGCGCGGTGGCGATCGTGGCCTCGGGCCTGATCGCGGATCAGATCGGCCGCCGCATGCTCCTCCTGATCTCGGCGGGCCTGATCGCCGTCTTCGCGATCTGCAGCACCATCGCGCCCCTGCTGGTGGAGGAGAACGCGATCGGCCAGACGATCTACGTCAATGCCGGCTTCCTGCTGCTCGGCCTGTCCTACGGGCAATCGTCCGGCGCGGTGACGTCGCGGCTGGAGCAGCGCTACCGCTACACCGGGGCCGCCCTCACCAACGATCTCGCGTGGCTGCTCGGGGCGGGCTTCGCGCCGCTGATCGTCCTGTTCCTGTCGGCCCGCTACGGGCTGGCCTGCGTCGGCCTGTACCTGCTCTCCGGAGCGGTCACCACCCTGCTGGCGCTCACTTTCTCCCGGTCGGAGATCCGACAGGTGTGAGCCGAGCGGACGCCGACGCATCCGCTTCCTCCGAACGCGTCTCGCCGCCGTGCGGCGAGGAACCCTGGAGTGACCGCCCTGGCCATGCTCTCCGCTCCACCGTCCGCGGCCGCCCGCCCGCGCGGATTCCTCCCACGCGGGTTCTCGGCGCGCCATGCCGTGCGCGGGGTGGCCCTGGTCGCCGTCGCGGCGCTGCTCGCCGGCTGCAACCTGACCGTCATGAACCCCTCGGGCGACGTGGCGATCCAGCAGCGCAACCTCATCATCGTCGCCACCGTGCTGATGCTGCTCGTCATCGTGCCGGTGATCGCCCTCACCTTCCTGTTCGCGTGGCGCTACCGGGATTCGAACCCGGAGGCGACCTACGACCCCGACTGGCATCACTCGACCCAGCTCGAGGTGGTGATCTGGACCGTGCCGCTGCTGATCATCATCGCGCTCGGCGCCATGACCTGGATCAGCACGCATACGCTGGATCCCTACCGGCCCCTCTCGCGCCTCGCGCCCAACAAGCCCGTGCCGGAGGGCACGAAGCCGCTGACGGTCGAAGTCGTCGCGCTCGACTGGAAATGGCTGTTCATCTACCCCGACCAGGGCGTCGCGAGCCTGAACGAGATGGCGGCGCCGGCCAACGTGCCGATCGCCTTCAAGATCACCTCCGCGTCGGTGTGGAACACCTTCTACGTTCCGGCCCTCGCCGGCATGATCTACGCCATGCCGGGCATGCAGACGAAGCTCCACGCCGTCATGAACAAGGAGGGCGACTTCACGGGCCTGTCGGCGCATTACAGCGGCGCGGGTTTTTCCCGGATGAATTTCGGCTTCCGCAGCCTCAGCCAGCAGGGCTTCGACGAGTGGGTGGCGAAGGCCAAGGCGTCCGGCGCGTCCCTCGACCGCACGGCCTATCTCGACCTCGAGAAGCCGAGCGAGGCGGTGCCGGTCCGCTACTACGCCGCGGTGGAAAAGGGCCTCTACGACGCGATCCTCGGCCTCTGCGTCGAGTCCGGCCAGATGTGCGTGGCCGAGATGCACCACATCGACAAGACGGGCGGCGGCGGCAAGGACAGCGAGGCGAACCGCGACCGGCTCGACTACGACAACCGCCGCCTGGAGACCGGGCACGAGCCGCCCGGGGCCACCGTGCCGGCCACGGGCCGCCCGGCCAAGGATCCCGTCCAGCCCGAGGGCATGATGCCCCGCGACCAGGAGCGCGACGGCGTCAGCAACCCCACGCCCGCACCCGGTCCGGGCCAGGGCGGCCCGCCGCCGGATGCCGAGCGGGGCGCGGCGCCGCCCCAGCTGCGCGACCGGCCCTCTGACCGCCACCAGCACTGATCGGAGCGAGCATCCGCATGTTCTCGAACCTCGATCTGCAGCAACTCGTCTTCGGGCGCCTGACGCTCGAAGCGATCCCCTACCACGAGCCGATCCTGCTCGTGACCTTCATCGTGGTGGCCGCCGGCGGCGTGGCGCTGCTCGGCGCGATCACGTGGTTCGGCCAATGGGGCTACCTGTGGCGGGAGTGGTTCACCAGCGTCGACCACAAGAAGATCGGCATCATGTACGTGGTGCTCGCCGTGGTGATGCTGCTGCGCGGCTTCGCCGACGCCGTGATGATGATCACCCAGAAGGCGCTCGCGGTCGGCGCCTCCGAGGGCTACCTGCCCCCGCACCATTACGACCAGATCTTCACCGCCCACGGCACCATCATGATCTTCTTCATGGCGATGCCGTTCGTGACCGGGATCATGAACTACGTCATGCCGCTGCAGATCGGGGCGCGGGACGTGGCGTTCCCCTTCCTGAACAACTTCAGCTTCTGGATGACGGCGGGCGGCGCGGCCCTCACCATGCTGTCCCTGTTCGTGGGCGAGTTCGCGCGCACCGGCTGGCTCGCCTACCCGCCGCTGTCGGGGGCGGCCTACAGTCCCGGGGTCGGCGTCGACTACTACATCTGGGGGCTGCAGGTCGCCGGCGTCGGCACCACCCTGTCCGGGATCAACCTGATCACCACCATCGTGAAGATGCGCGCCCCGGGCATGAGCATGATGAAGATGCCCGTCTTCTGCTGGACGACGCTCTGCAGCAACGCCATCATCGTCACGATCTTTCCGGTCCTGACCGCGACCCTGGCCCTGCTGACCCTCGATCGTTACGTGGGAACCCACTTCTTCACGAACGATTTCGGCGGCAACTCGATGCTGTACATGAACCTCATCTGGATCTGGGGGCATCCGGAGGTGTACGTGCTGGTGCTGCCGGCCTTCGGGATCTTCTCGGAGGTGGTGTCGACCTTCTGCAGCAAGCGGCTGTTCGGCTACACGTCGATGGTCTACGCCACGGCGGTGATCGCCTTCGTGTCCTGGCTCGTCTGGCTGCACCACTTCTTCACGATGGGGTCGGGGGCGAGCGTCAACGCCTTCTTCGGCATCACCACCATGATCATCTCGATCCCGACCGGCGCGAAGGTGTTCAACTGGCTGTTCACCATGTTCCGCGGGCGGATCCGCTTCGAGACGCCGATGATCTGGGTGATGGGCTTCATCCCGACCTTCGTGCTCGGCGGGCTGACGGGCGTGCTGCTCGCGGTGCCGCCCGCCGACTTCGTGCTGCACAACAGCCTGTTCCTCGTCGCCCACTTCCACAACGTCATCATCGGCGGCGTGGTGTTCGGGCTCCTGGCGGGCGTCAACTACTGGTTCCCCAAGGCCTTCGGCTACAAGCTCGATCCGTTCTGGGGCAAGGTCTCGTTCTGGTGCTGGCTCGTCGGCTTCTGGGTCGTGTTCACGCCGATCTACGCGCTCGGCCTGATGGGGGTGACGCGCCGGACCCAGCACTTCGCCGACCCGGCCGTCCAGCCCTACCTGACGGTCGCGGCGTTCGGCGTCTTCATCATCATGGCCGGGATCGCCACGTTCCTGATCCAGCTCGTCGTCAGCTTCTTCCGGCGCGAGCAGCTGCGCGACCACACCGGCGACCCCTGGGGCGGGCGCACGCTCGAATGGTCGACCTCCTCGCCGCCCCCGCCCTACAACTTCGCCTTCACGCCGGTGATCCACGACCTCGACGCCTGGTGGGACATGAAGCGGCGCGGCCACAGCCGTCCCCTGGACGGCTACCGGCCGATCCACATGCCCCGGAACACCAGCGCGGGCGTGATCCTGGCCGGCCTGAGCACCGTGCTGGGCTTCGCGATGATCTGGTACATCTGGTGGCTGGCCGCCCTGACCTTCGTCGCCCTGATCGCGGCCGCCATCCTGCACACGTTCAACTATAGCCGGGACTACTACATCCCGGCCGAGGAGGTCGTCCGGTTCGAGGACCGGCGAACGGCGCAACTCGCGGACAGGGTCTGAGCCGATGCACGAGACGACCGCCCCACCCGGCGCCGCGGCGCCGGTCTTCTACCAGCAGGAGGAGCACGCCCACGGCGAGAGCGGCACGCTCCTGGGCTTCTGGCTCTACCTGATGAGCGACTGCCTCATCTTCGCGGTGCTGTTCGCGACGTTCGGGGTGCTCGGCCGCAACTACGCGGCGGGTCCCTCGGGCGCCGACCTGTTCGACCTGCGGCTCGTCGCGCTCAACACGAGCCTGCTGCTCCTGTCCTCCATCACCTACGGCTTCGCCATGCTGGAGGTGGAGCGCGAGCGGGTCGACGCGACCCTGCGCTGGCTGGCGATCACGGGCGTGCTCGGCGCGGCCTTCCTGGGCTTCGAGCTCTACGAGTTCGCGCACCTCATCCGCGAGGGCGCCACGCCGCAGCGCAGCGCCTTCCTGTCGGCCTTCTTCACCCTGGTCGGGACGCACGGGCTGCACGTCACCTTCGGCATCGTCTGGCTCGTCACGCTGATGGTGCAGGTGCGCCGCCGCGGCCTGATCGCCGAGAACCAGCGCCGGCTGATGTGCCTGTCCATGTTCTGGCACTTCCTCGACGTGGTCTGGATCGGGGTGTTCACCTTCGTCTACCTGATGGGGTCCATGCGATGAGCGCCACGGCCGAGGCCGGGACCGCCCGGCAATCCCAACGTGACGGGCATGCGGACGGACATGCCGACGGGCACCACAGCCCGGGCGCGCACGGCACCTTCAAGAGCTACATGACCGGCTTCGTCCTGTCGGTCATCCTCACCGCCATCCCGTTCTGGCTCGTGATGGCCGACGTGCTGGGCGACACGCTCAAGACCAGCATCGTCATCATGGCGCTGGCGGCCGTGCAGATCGTGGTTCACATGATCTACTTCCTGCACATGAACACGAAGTCGGAGGGCGGCTGGACCTTCCTGGCCCTGCTGTTCACGCTCACGCTGGTCGTCATCACGTTGGTCGGTTCGATATGGGTGATGTACCACATGGACCAGAACATGATGCCGATGAGCCCGCACGAGGCCCTGCAGCGCCCCTGACGGGCCGGCGGATCGCCGCGCTGATCGCCTTCGACCTCGCGGCGCTCGGCATCGTGCTCGGCCTGTGCGCGCTAGCCGCGTGGCAGATGCACCGCCGCACCTGGAAGCTCGACCTGATCGCGCGCGTGGAGGCGCGGGTCCATGCGAGTCCGGTGCCCGCGCCGGGGCCTGAGCGCTGGGCCGCGGTCTCGCCCGCGGCGGACGAGTATCGCCGCGTCACCGCGCGCGGTGCGTGGCGCGGCGAGCGCTCCACGCTGGTCCAGGCCGTGACGGACCGGGGCGGCGGCTACTGGGTGATGACGCCGCTCGCCCGGGACGACGGGACGGTGATCCTGGTCAACCGCGGGTTCGTCCCGGCGGACCAGCGTGCGCCCGCCGCCTGGGAGCCGCCGACCTCGGGACCCGTCACCGTCACGGGCCTTCTGCGCATGACGGAGCCGGGCGGCGGCTTCCTGCGCGCGAACGATCCCGCCGCCGACCGCTGGTACGCGCGCGACGTCGCGGCGATCGCGCGGGCGCGCGGTCTCGCCGAGGTGGCGCCCTACTTCATCGACGTCGAGCGGGGCGGCGGCGAGAGCGCTCTGCCGGTGCCCGGACTGACGGTCATCGCCTTCTCCAACAACCACCTCGTCTACGGGATCACCTGGGGTGTCCTGGCGCTGATGGCGGCGGCCGGCGCGGTTTTCGTCAACCTCGACCTGCTGCGGCCCGGCCGGGGGGCACGCGCAGCCGTCTAATCCCGGCAGGCCAGGATGCGTGCGCCTCGGGCCGTCCAGGGTCGTCGCGTTCTCGACGTGAGAACCGACGATGCTGCCGGGCGTGTGCCGCGATCGGCGGCCGTCACGCCGCGTGCCGCCCGCCCGCACCGCGCGCGATCACCTCGTCCCAGGGCGTCGGAGAGGGAAAAACCTCCGCCAGGAAGCCCAGGAAGGCCTTGACGTTCGGGTTGCCGCGGCGGCTCTCGGGCCAGAGCGCCGTGATGACCGAACGCTCGACCGCGAAGTCCCGCAGGATGGGCACGAGGGCTCCGCGCGCGACATGCGGGGCGGCGATGTAGGTCGGCGAGATGCCGATGCCGCCGCCGGCCTCCATGATGGCCGCCACCGCGTCGCTGGAATCCGTGACGATCCCGGCCTCGGGCGTGCGTTCGACCGTGCGGCCCCCGATCCGGAACGGCCAGCGCAGGGCTTGGCCCGTGCTCTGGAAGCGGAAATTCACGCAGTCGTGGTGGACGAGGTCGTCCGGGTGCGCCGGACAACCCCGCAGGGCGAGGTAGGCCGGCGAGGCGAAGGCGCAGAGCCGGTGCGGCGCGAGGCGGCGGGCGATCAGGCGGGAATCGGCGAGGTCGCCGACCCGGATCGCGACATCGATGCCCTCCGCGATCAGGTCCGCGAAGCGGTCGCCCAGGCGCAGGTCGACCGACAGCTTCGGGTAGCGCGTGCGGAACCGCGGCAGGGCCGGGGCGAGCAGGTGCACGCCGACCGGGAACGGCGCGGTCACCTTCAGGGTGCCGGCCGGTTCCGATCGGGCCGCCACGGCGGCTTGCTCGATCTCCTCGGCCTCGCGCAGGAGGCGCAGCGCCCGCTCGTGCAGGTCGTGTCCCTCCGGCGTGAGCGTGAGCGAGCGCGTGGTGCGGGTGAACAGGCTCAGGCCCAGCCGGCCCTCCAGCCGCTGCACGCTCTTGCTGACGGCCGAGGGCGAGAGGCCCAGGGAGCGCGCCGCGGCGGTGTAGCTGCCGAGCGAGGCCGAGCGCGCGAAGGCGATGAGGCCGGTGAGACGGTCGAGGCCGATTTGTTCCATGGCGGCATCACTGAACCGAAGATTGCCCCGATTTTCAAGCTTCAAGCCCGGATCCATTCTGCTGCTCACCGGCGCGGCCGTGGTGTCGAGGAGAAGGATCGTCATCGTGACCAGCACCCTGCAGGACCGCACCGTCGTCGTCTTCGGTGGCACTTCGGGCATCGGCCTCGCGGCCGCCCGGCAGGCCAAGGCCGTGGGAGCCAAGGTCATCGTCGTCGGCCTCAACCCCGAAGGCGCCGGGCGCGTCGCGGCGGAGAACGGCTTCGACGGCTGGCGCGCCGCGGACGTGACCCGCCCCGAGACCATCGCCGCGGCGCTCGCCGACATCCCGCACGTCGATCACCTCGTGCTCCTCGCCGGCACCTTCGTGGCCGGCAGAGTCTTGGAGGCCGAGGTGGATCACCTGAAGCGCGCCTTCGACGAGCGGATCTGGGCGGCGGTGCACACGCTGCGCACCCTCGGCGACCGCTTCGCCCGGGACGGGTCCGTCACCTTCATCTCGGGGGCGCTGGCCGAGCGCCCGACCGCCCAGGGCACCGCCGTGCTCGCCGCGGCCTCGGCGTCCATGGAGGCGTTCGCCCGCGGCCTCGCGCTCGAACTCGCACCCCGCCGCGTGAACACGCTGTCTCCGGGCCCGATCGACACGCCCCTGCTGGCCAGGACCCTGGGGGCCGGCCGCGAGGCCTACGTCGCCGCGCTGAGCGAGACGCTGCCGGCCCGCCGCCCGGGCACGGCCGAGGAAGCCGGCGCCGCGATCGTGTTCCTGATGAGCAACGGCTTCATGACCGGCGAGACCCTGCACATCGACGGCGGCTCGCGGCTGGTCTGACCCGATCGGACATCCCTCACTGTCCGGAGGCATCCGATGTCCATCACCACTCCGACACCACGGCCGGAACCGGATTACGACCGGCTGTTGCGCGCCAACCTGGAGCGCGTCTTCAACGAGCGCGATGCCGGCAGGCGCGCGGCGGCGCTGGAAGAACTCTTCGTGGCCGAGCCGGTCATGTACGAGCCCGACGGCGTCGTGCAGGGGCGGGCCGCGATCGCCGCGGTGGCCGGCCGCCTGCTGGACCGGTTCGGTCCGACGTTTCGCTTCACGCCCGTCGGCCGGGCCGTCGGGCACCACGGCCTGGCTTCGCTGCCGTGGCAGGCGGGTCCGGAGGGCGGTCCAGTCACCGTCACCGGCACGGACGTGGCCGAGGTCGTGGACGGCCGGATCGCGCGCCTCTGGGTCCTCCTCGCGCCAACGGCCACCTGAGACCGACGAGGCCGGGCAGGCACCCGGCCGACGCGCCCTGGCTTCACTGCGGCACTCCCCGGTCGCGGCGGCTCGCCCGTCGCCCGGGCCGGCGCTCAGCGCGACAGCAGGGTCGGGAAGGTCATCGACTGAAGGAGGGTCCGGCTCGCGCCGCCCAGGATCGCCTCGCGCAGGCGCGAGCGGCCGTAGGCACCCATCACGAACAGCCCGGCGCCGCGATCCGCGGCGTGGGAGAGCAGCGCCTCCCCGACCGGCAGGTCGGCCGGCACGACGTGGAAGGCGGCATCGATGCCGTGCCGGGCGAGGTGGACCACCATGCGCCGTCGCGCGTCCTCCGGCGGCGGTTCGTCGGTCACCGTCACGATCTCGACCCGCTCGGCCCGCTGCAGCAGCGGCAGGGCGTCGCCGAGCGCGCGCGCCGCGGTCGCGCTGCCGTCCCAGGCGACGACCGCGCTGGCCGCCCGGAGCGGGCCGGCCTGGATGTAGGGCACGACCAGGACCGGGCGGCCCGTCCGGAAGAGCAGGGTGTCCAGGTAGGCGTCGCTCGGCTTCGGCGCATCGGCGTCGGCCTGCTCGATCACCGCGAGATCGCTCAGGCGCGCGTGCCCGGCGAGGCATTCCGCGGCGTCGGTCACGGAGGCGCAGATCGCGGTCGCCTCGCACGACAAGCCTGCCTCCCGGGCCGCGGCGGCGGCGTCCCTGGCCGCCCGGGCCGCTTGCTCCCGCGCGGCCCGCTCGGCGGACGCCACCATGTCGTAGCGCACCTCGGCCTGCGCGTAGGTCCCGAACGGCACGATGGGCTGCACGCTCACGGCCGAGACGGACGCCCCGAGATCCGCCGCGAGCGCGAGGCCGCAGGGCAGCGCGCGGCGGCCCACGCCGTCGACGACGATCGTCAGATCCCGGATCATGGCCGTGCCCCCGCGCTGGATTGCGGACCCATGATCGCACGGGCGGGCAGCGCGCGCCTTGATCGACCGCAATCCGAGGCCGCGCCCGGCCGGTACGCGCCGGTCCGTCGGACGACGCGTCAGTCGAGGTCGGCGTGGCCGCGGCGATGGTCGTGGTCGGCGATGACGCGCCTCAGGAGGCGGTTGAGCAATTCCCGGTCCGCGGCGCTCAGGGCCGCCACCGTCAGGGCGTGGGCCTCGCGGGCCGCCGGCTCCATCGCGGCGTGAAGCGCCTCGCCGTCCGGCGTCAGGCGGCAGACCTGGGCGCGGCGGTCCGCCGTCGAGGTCGCCCGGCTGACCAGGCCGCGCGCCGCGAGCCGCTTCAGGGCGCCGGTCGTCGTCGTCCTGTCGAGCGCCACCGCGTGGGCGAGCGTCGTCTGGTCGGCCTCCCGCAGATCACGCAGCTGCGAGAGCAGACTGTACTGCAGCGGCGTGATGCGGAATTCGGCACAACGCTCCGAAAACAGGCTGACGTGAATCTGATGCATCCGGCGCGCGAGGAAGCCGGGCCGCTCCCAGAGGGGCCAGGTCCCCTCCCCGTAAGTCCCCTCCCCGACCGCCCCCGTCTCCGTGCTCGCCGCCTCCGGCCCGCCGCCTCCCGAAACCTCCTCCACGTCCCCCTCCGTCGAACCATTCCAGATCTTGGCACGCCGCATGCAGAGCCAGATGCGAAGCATGCTGCGCATTTTCGCATGAACCGGGCCGGCTCGCACCGGCCGTGACACGAGGTCGAGGGAATGGACAATCGCCGCTACGATCTGCTCCTGCGCGGTGGGCGCGTCATCTGCCCCGTCTCCGGCATCGACGGCACCCGCGACGTCGCGGTGCGGGACGGGCGCATCGCGGCGGTCGAGGAGGCGATCCTGCCCTCCGCCGCCGCCGAGGTGATCGACGTGTCGGGCAAGCTCGTCCTGCCCGGCATGATCGACACCCATGCCCACGTCTACCAGTACGTCACCGGCCGCTTCGGCCTGAACCCCGACATGGTCGGCGTGCGCTCGGGCGTCACCACGGTCGTGGACCAGGGCGGGCCCTCCTGCATGACGCTGCCGGGCTTCCGCCACTTCATCGCGGAGAGATCCGACACGCAGGTGCTGGCCTTCCTGTCGGCCTACCTCGTCGGCGGGCTCGAAGGCCACTTCTACCCGAACCTCTACAGCCCGGATGGGGTTGACATCGACGCGACCGTGAAGTCGGCGACCGAGAACCGCGACCTCGTGCGCGGCATCAAGGGCCATGCCGAGATCGGCGGCTTCGCCCGCTGGGGCATCAAGGTCATGGAGATGGCCGCCGAGATCAGCCGGCGGGCGGACCTGCCCCTCTACGTGCATTTCGGCCAGCTCTGGGGCCTGCCGGAATCGGGCGCCAACGGCGAGGACGCCAACACCATCATGGAGCGGGTGATCCCGCTCCTGCGCCCCGGCGACGTGCTGGCCCATCCCTTCACCCGCCACCCGGGCGGCTTCATCAACGAGGAGGGCGTGGTCCATCCCATCATCCGCGCGGCGATGGAGGCGGGGCTGAAGGTCGATGTCGGCCACGGCAGCCATTTTTCCTACCGCGTCGCCCGCGCCTCGCTGCCGGCCGGCGTGATCCCCTACACGCTCGGCGCCGACATGCACGGCTACAACACCGAGGTGCCCGAGGTGCGCAAGCCCGCCGGCACCCCGGACGAGCACCACGACGACGAGAACCACCCCTTCCTCGGCCAAGCCCGCTTCAGCCTCACCCAGGCGATGAGCTCGATGATGGCGCTCGGCATCCCGCTGGAGGAGGTGGTGCCGATGGTGACCTCGCACCCGGCCGAGATGCTGCGGATGAGCGACCGCATCGGCGCCCTGACGGTGGGCTTCACGGCCGACGTCTCGGTGCTGCACGACGAATGCGGCCGCTTCCTGCTGCGCGACAACGAGGACACGAAGGTGGTGGCCGAGCGCCTGCTGCGCCCCGCCTTCTGCCTGCGCGCGGGGAAGCGCTTCGAGGCCGATTCGCCGATCCTGCCCCGCGCGATCGCGGCCTGAGGCCCCGTCATGAGCCAGGAGGGCGTCGGGGCACGCCTGCCCCGCAAGGAAGACGAGCGCCTGATGCGCGGGCGCGGCCAGTTCGTCGGCGACATCCGCCTGCCCGGCATGCAGGACGTGGCCTTCGTGCGCAGCCCGCTCGCCCATGCGCGCATCCGCGCCATCACGGTGCCGGAGGCTTTTCGCGATCGGGTGTTCACCGCGGCCGATCTCGACGGCGTGCAGCCGATCCGGGCGGTCTCGGGGCTGCCCGGCTTCAAGGTCTCCGAGCAGCCGGTCCTCGCCACCGGCAAGGTGCGGCAGGTCGGCGAGCTCGTGGCGATGTGCGTGGCCCCGACCCGCGCCGAAGCCGAGGACATCGCCGCCTCCGTGGTCCTCGACCTGGAGGAACTGCCGGCCGTCCACGACATGCTGGCGGCGCGGGATCCCGGCTCCGCCCTCGTCCACGAGCATTGGGGCGACAACGTCTTCCTGGAGACGCTGGTCGACGTCGGCATCGCCGCGGCGTTCGACGCGCCGATCAGGGTCAGCCGCACCATCTCGACCGGCCGGCAATGCATGGCGCCGATCGAGGGCCGCGGCACCGTGGTGCAGGTCGACCACCGCCTCGACCAGCTCGTCGTCCACACCGCGAGCCAGATGCCGCACATCGTGCGCAACGGGCTGTCGGAGTGTCTCGGCATCGAGCAGGGCCGCATCCGCATCGTCTCGCCGGATGTCGGCGGCGGCTTCGGCTACAAGGCGATCCTGCTCGCGGAGGACGTCGCCCTGTGCTGGCTGGCCCTGCGCCGCGGGCATCCGGTGCGCTGGCTCGAGGATCGCCGCGAGCACCTGACCGCCAACGCCAATTGCCGCGAGCACCATTACCGCATCACGGCCTATGCCGAGCGCGATGGCACCCTGCGGGGCATCGACTGCGAGGCCACGGTCGATTCCGGCGCCTACTCGGCCTATCCGTTCTCGGCCTGCCTGGAGGCCGCGCAGGTCGCCAGCATCCTGCCCGGCCCCTACGACTTCCCGGCCTATCGCTGCCGCACGTGGTCGGTGGCCACCAACAAGTGCCCGATCCTGCCCTACCGGGGCGTGGCCCGCACGGGCGTCTGCTTCGCCCTCGAACTGGTGCTGGACGCGGTGGCGCGCGAGGCCGGGATCGCGCCGGAGACCGTGCGCGAGAAGAACCTCGTGCGGCCCGGGCAGATGCCGTTCGAGAACATCACGAAAAAACATTTCGACAGCGGCGACTACCCGCAGGCGCTCGCCCGGGCGCTCGGCGCCATCGACGTCGCTTCGGTGCGCGCGCGCCAGCGCGGCCCCGAGCCGGACGGCCGCCGGATCGGCCTGGGCCTCGCGGTCTACTGCGAGCAGGCGGCCCACGGCACCTCGGTGTATTCCGGCTGGGGCATCCCGATGGTGCCGGGCCACGAGCAGGCGAGCGCCCGCCTCACCCCGGATGGCGGCCTGGAACTGCGGATCGGCGCCCATTCCCACGGCCAGGGCCTGGAGACGACGCTGGCCCAGGTCGCGCACGAGATCCTGGGCGTGCCGGTCGCGCGCACCCGCCTCGTCCACGGCGACACCGCGATGACGCCCTACTCCACCGGCTCCTGGGGCTCGCGCGTCATGGTGATGGCCGGCGGCGCGGTGGCGGCCGCCTGCGAGACCCTGCGCGAGCGCGCGATCCGGATCGGCGCCCACCTGCTCCAGGCGCGGCCGGAGGCGTGCCGCCTCGAGGCCGGCCACGTGGTCGGCCCCTCCGGGGACGTGCCGCTCGAAGCCATCGCCCGCACGTGGTACCGGCGCCCGCAGGACCTCGCGCCCGACGTCGATCCGGGCGGGCTGGAGGTCACCGCCGGCTACAAGCCCGTGCGCGATTCCGGCACCTTCTCGTACGCCGCCCACGCGGCCGTGGTGGCGGTCGACCCCGATCTCGGGACGGTCGAGATCCTCGACTACGTCATCGTCGAGGACGGCGGCACGCTGGTGAACCCCCTGGTGGTGGATGGCCAGATCTACGGCGGCCTCGCGCAGGGGGTGGGCACCGCCCTCTACGAGGAGATGCGCTTCGACGCCCGCGGCCAGCCGCTCGCCTCGACCTTCGCCGATTACCTGCTGCCCGGCGCCGCCGAGGTGCCGATGGCCCGCATCGACCACATGGAGACGCCCTCGCCCTACACGCGCTTCGGCCAGAAGGGCATCGGCGAGGGCGGGGCCATCGCGCCCCCGGCGGCGCTCGTCAACGCGATCAACGACGCGCTGTCCGGCCTCGGCGTCGAGATGCTGCACTCGCCCGTCACCCCGCGGCGGATCGTGGAGGCGGTGCTCGCCGCCCGCGCGGTGCCCGCCCGCACGAGGGCGGCCGCATGAAGCCCTCCGCCTTCGCCTGGGAGCGCCCGGGCAGCCTGAAAGCCCTCCTCGACCGCGTTGCGCAGGCGCAGGGCCGCGTGAAGCTGATCGCGGGCGGCCAGTCCCTCGGGCCGATGCTCGCGCTGCGCCTCGTCGAGCCGGATCTCGTCCTCGACATCACCGGCGTGCCCGAGCTGCGCGAGGCCCGTGCCGACGGCGGCACGCTGGTGCTCGGCGCCTGCGTCACCCACGCGGACATCGAGGACGGGCGCGTGCCCGACCTCACCGGGGGCGCGCTGCAGCGGGTGGCGGCGGCGATCGCCTACCGGCCGGTGCGCAACCGCGGCACGGTCGGCGGCAGCCTCGTCCACGCCGATCCGGCGGCGGACTGGGTGAGCGCGCTGACCGCGCTCGGCGCCGAGGTCGACCTCGCCAGCCGCGCCGGGCGCCGTCGCCTGCCGGTCGAGCGCTTCGTCACCGGGGCGCTCGATGTGGCGCTCCGGCCCGACGAGATCCTGCTCGGCATCCGCGTGCCGGCCCTGCCGGCGGGCACGGCCTGGGGCTACGTCAAGCACTGCGCCAAGATCGGCGAGTTCGCCCACGCCATCGGCGCCGTGCGCCTCGACCCCGCCGCCGGCACGGGCCGGGCGGTGATCGGCGCCCTCGAGGGACCGCCCCTCCTGTTCGCCGACGCCCGCCCGCTCTTCGGCGGACGCATCGGCCCCGATTGCGCGGAGCGCTTCGACGCGGGCGCCGCCGATGCCGCCCTCCTGGCGGCCGGCCTCGCGGATCCGGTCGCGCGCCACGTCCACGTCACGGTGCTGGCCCGCGCGGTGGCGCAGGCCCTCACGCCCTCCCCCCTGCCGCTCCCGGAGGCCGCATGAGCGCTGGACTGGCGGAATCCGCCCCGGGCCATCTCGCCCTGGCCTTGACGGTGAACGGACGGCCCGTCCGCATCGCGGCGGAGCCGCGCAGCCATCTCGGGGACCTGCTGCGCGAGGGGCTGAACCTCACCGGCACGCATCTCGGCTGCGAGCACGGCGTCTGCGGCGCCTGCACGGTGCTCCTCGACGGCGAGCCGGCCCGCGCCTGCCTGACCTTCGCGGGGGCCTGCGCGGGGGCAGCGGTGACCACGGTCGAGGGCCTCGACGAGGACGAGGTC
The DNA here is from genome assembly GCF_046557895.1 of Methylobacterium oryzisoli. NCBI lineage: Bacteria > Pseudomonadati > Pseudomonadota > Alphaproteobacteria > Hyphomicrobiales > Methylobacteriaceae > Methylobacterium > Methylobacterium oryzisoli. The sequence continues at coordinate 71,723 of NZ_JBKIBX010000008.1, forward strand.
GCGGCGGAGCTGCGCGCCGCCTTCCACCGCGAGCACGCCCTCCAGTGCGGCTACTGCACCCCCGGCATGCTGGTGGCGGCGCGGGATCTCGTGCTGCGCCTGCCCGCGGCTGACGAGCGGCGGGTCCGCATCGGTCTCGCGGGCAACCTCTGCCGCTGCACCGGCTACGCCGGCATCGTGCGGGCGGTGACGGACGTGATCGCGGCGCGCCGCGCCCGCGGCATCGGCCCCGAGACGGGGGCCGCCCGTCCCCTCGGCCCGGTCGGCGCCCGGTTGGGCGAGACGGTGGCCGCGCCCCATTCTGCGCCCGCGCGCCCGGCCCGGATGGCCGCCCCGGCCGCCGCCGCGGACCTCGCCGACACCTTCGCGCCGGCCCACCGCTTCGCGCAGGCGATCGAACTCGCCCATCCGCCCGAGGCGGTGTTCGCGCTGCTCGACGACATCGAGGCGGTGGCCGCCTGCCTCCCCGGCGCCGTGCTGACCGGCCGCCCGGAGCCCGACACGGTCGAGGGCGGGCTGCAGGTGCGCATCGGGCCGATCGGTGCGACCTTCCGCGGGCGCGCCCGCATCCAGCGGGACGCGGCGGGGCTGAGCGGGCGCGTGCGCGGCGCCGGCAGCGACGCGGGCGGGCGCTCGGCCACCGAGGGCGAGATCCGCTACCGCGTCGGTCCGGGCGCCACGCCCGGCACGGCCAGGGTCGACCTCGACGTCGGCTACACGCTCACCGGGCCGCTCGCGCAGTTCGGCCGTCCCGGCCTCGTGCGCGACCTCGCCGGCCGCATCGCCACGGATTTTTCCCGCAACCTCGACGCCCGGCTCTCCGGGGCCGCGGCCCCGCCGCCGGCCGGACTCAACCCCCTCCGCCTCGCCCTGTCCGTGCTGCGCGCGCGCCTCGCCGCGTGGTTCGGCCGCGCCTGACCTCACCCCGAAAGCGTCCACCACCCTTCACTGGAGACACGAGAATGCACGGCAGGCTCACCCTCACCACCGCGATCCTGCTGGCCCTCGCGGCCACGGCTTCGCGGGCGGACACGATCCGCATCGGCGTCAACGAGCCGCTGACCGGGGCCTTCGCGGCGTCGGGCACCTACGTGGTCAACGGCGCCCGGATCGCCGCCGACGAGATCAACGCCAGGGGCGGCGTGCTCGGCAAGAAAATCGAACTCGTGATCGAGGACAACAAAAGCAACCCGACCGAGGCCGCCGCGGTGGCCGAAAAACTGATCACCAGCGACAAGACCCCGGTGATGATGGGCGCCTGGGGCTCCAGCCTGACGCTCGCGGTGATGCCCAAGCTCACCGAGTACGAGGTGCCGATGCTGGTCGAGACCTCCTCGTCGGGCAAGATCACCACCTCGGGCAACCCGTTCGTCTTCCGCATCTCCCCGCCCTCGGCCCTCGAAGCCGAGACCTTCGCGCCGATGGTGGCCAAGCTCGGCATGAAGAAGGTCGACTTCCTGGTGCTCAACAACGATTTCGGCCGCGGCGCGGCGGTCGATTTCGGCAAGATGCTGAAGGAGAAGGGCGTCCAGGTCGGGATGACCGAGACCATGGACCAGGGGGCGCAGGACATGAGCGCCCAGCTCGCCAAGCTGAAGGCCTCCGACAGCGACACGATCATGATCACGAGCGCCGTCGATCAGCTCGTGCTGCTGTTCAAGCAGATGTCGGCCATCGGGCTCAAGAAGCGCGTCATCACCACCGGCGGCTCGCAGAACCCCGACCAGATCATCGCGCAGGCCGGCTCGGCCGCCGACGGCACGCTCCACCTCACCACCTTCCTGCCCTGGATCCCCGAGAAGACCCCGGATCCGAAGGCGACCGAGACCTTCATCGGCGAGTGGAAGAAGCGCGGCTTCCAGTTCGCGGGCGTCACCGAGAGTTTTCGCGGGTACGACGGCATCCGGGCGATCGCGCACGCCATCGAGAAGGCCGGCAAGGCCGAGCCCGCCGCCATCGCCAAGGCCTTCTGGGCGGTGGACTTCACCGGGCTCAACGGCCCGATCCGCTTCGCCAAGTCCGGCCCGGCCGGCAAGGAGAGCGGCCAGAGCAAGCCCGACGTCTACCTCATCGAGATCAAGGACGGCCGCGTCGTCGTGCCGACGTTGTGAGGCGAGGTGGGGGAGCCCTCTCCCCTCGCGCACACGGCTGTCCGGGAAAAACCGATGTCGCGGGAACCCCTCTCCCGTGCGGGAGAGGGGTAGGGGTGAGGGTCCCGGGAGGGGGCAGCAAGTAGGCGGGACGCTGCCGCTACCAGCACTGAGGTTGGTTGCTGAACCTGAAGCGTTCCGCTCCCCTCACAAACCCTCCGCGCTTCACTGCGGCTCCCTCCCGGACCCTCACCCCTGCCCCTCTCCCGCACGGGAGAGGGGTTCCCCGCGCCACCGATCGTCCCCGGACAGCAACGCCCTCGCCCGCACCGAGGGAGGACGTCTCATCAAGACCCGCACCCCGCCCATCCACCCCTCCGAGGGCCGCTCATGGACCAGCTGATCCAGCACCTCGTCAACACGCTCGTCCTGGGCGGCACCTACGCCCTGCTCGGGATCGGGCTCACCCTGATCTTCGGGATCATGAACGTGGTGAACTTCACCCACGGCGCCCTCTACACGGTGGGCGCCTACGTCATGTACCTCGCGGTCGCGGCGCTCGGGCTGAACTTCTTCCTGGCGCTGCCGGTGGCGATCCTCGGCGGCCTCCTTTTGGGGAGCGCGATCGAACTCGTGCTGCTGCGCCCGTTCCGGGGCTCGGATATCGACACCACCATGCTGGTGATGATCGGCGCCGGCATCGCCCTGCAATCGGGCCTGCTGTGGATCTTCGGCGGCGTCGCCAAGGCGATCCCCTCGCCCTTCCCCGAGGCGCCGCTGCAACTCGGCCCCGTCTCGGTCTCGTGGCTGCGCCTGTTCGTGCTAGGTGCCGCGCTCAGCCTGATCGCCGTCACCTACGTGCTGATCAACCGCACGAAGCTCGGATTCGCCATGCGCGCGGCCTTCCAGGACGCCGACACGGCGGCGCTGATGGGCGTCAACGTGCGCCTCATCGACACCGCGACCTTCGCGCTCGGCTCCTCGCTGGCCGCCGCGGCCGGGGCGCTGCTCGGCCCCGTCTACGTGGTGTTTCCGCAGATGGGCGGCCTCGCCGAGGTGAAGGCCTTCGCCATCGTGATCCTGGGGGGGCTGGGCAACATCACCGGGGCGGCGATCGGCGGCTTCATCCTGGCGCTGGCCGAGGAGCTCGGCGCCGGCTACGTCTCCTCCGGCTACCGGGACGCGATGGGCTTCCTGATCATCATCGCGGTGCTGCTCTACCGGCCGACCGGCCTGTTCGCGAAGGCGGAGCGCATCGGATGAGACGGCTCCTCCCCCTCGCGCTGCTCGCGATCCTGCTCGTCCTGCCGCTGCTGCTGCAGGCCAACCCCTACCTCCTCAACGCGCTGATCATCACCGGCATCCTGACCATCGGCGCGATGAGCCTGAACCTGCTGCTCGGGTTCACCGGGCAGCTCAGCCTCGGCCACATCGCCTTCTTCGGCATCGGCGCCTATGTCAGCGCGCTGACCAGCCTCGGCTTCGACATCGAGATCGGCTTCGGCCACCGGATCGTGCACGAGCCCTGGCCGCCGGCGGTGGGCTTCCTGCTCGCGATCCTGGCGGCGGGCGCCTGCGGCTACCTGATCGGGCGCCTCTCCTTCCGGGTGCGCGGCGCCTACTTCGTGATCGTGACGATCTCGTTCGCCGAGGTGGTGCGCCTCGTCGCCCTCAACTGGGTCGAGCTGACCCAGGGGCCGCTCGCCCTCACCAACATCCCGCCGGTCACCCTGGGCCTGCCCGGCCTCGGCCACTGGACCCTGCGGACGAAGGTGCAGAACTACTACCTCGTGCTCGCGGTCGGCACGGTCTGCTATCTCCTCGTCGCGCGCCTCGTCGGCTCGCGCTTCGGCCGGGCGATGCGGGGGCTCAAGGAGAACGAGCCGCTCGCCCTCTCGGTCGGCATCAACGCCACCCGCACGCTCACGGTCGCGGCGGTGATCTCGGCCGCGATGGCCGGCGCGGCGGGCAGCCTCTACGCGCATTACCTGCGCATCATCGACCCCGACGTGTTCCTGTTCTCCACCACGGTGAGCATGGTCATCATGGTGGTGGCGGGCGGCAAGGGCACGCTGATGGGCCCGGTGGTCGGCGGCCTGATCTTCGGCCTCCTGCCGGTGGGGCTGCGCCCCGTGATGGCGCCCGAGGCGCAGTGGATCGTCTACGGTATCGTGCTGATCGTGATCCTGTTCGTGATGCCGCGGGGCATCGTGCCGGGCCTCGCCGGCCTCCTCGCGTGGCGCCGGTCCGCGCCCGCCCCTCTCCTCAAGCCCAGCCCGGCGGTGCAGCGATGAGCGCGATCCTCTCGGTCGAGCATGTCGGCGTGCGCTTCGGCGGCCTCGTCGCCATCGCCGACCTGCATTTCGACGTGGCGCAGGGCGAGATCGTCAGCCTGATCGGCCCGAACGGGGCCGGCAAGACCACCGCCTTCAACGTGATGACGGGCTTCCTGCGGCCGAGCCAGGGCGAGGTCCGCTTCCGCGGCACCGCCCTGACGGGCCTGGCCCCGCACGAGATCACCCGGCTCGGCCTCGCCCGCACCTTCCAGCGCACCAGCGTCTTCCCGGACGACACGGTGTTCGACAACGTGATGATCGGCCTGCACCGCCAGGGCGCGCGGATGAGCCGCGCGCCCCTCCTCGACGCGCTCATCGGCCGTGCGGGCGCGGGCGAGCGGGAGCTGCGCGCCCGCGCCGAAGACCTCCTCGACCGGGTCGGCCTAGCTGGGCGGGCGCAGGAGAAGGCGGGCGCGCTGGCCTACGGCGAGCAACGCCTCGTCGGCGTGGCACTGGCGCTCGCCACCGAGCCCGCCATGCTGCTCCTCGACGAGCCGGTCTCCGGCATGAACGCCTCGGAGACGCGGGTCTTCGTCCGCCTGATCCGCCAGATCCGGGAGCGCGGCGTCACCATCCTGCTCGTGGAGCACGACATGCCGATGGTGATGGAGGTCTCCGACCGGATCGTCGTCCTGAACTACGGCCGCCTGATCGCCGAGGGCGCACCGGAGGCGATCCGCAGCGATCCGGCGGTGATCGAGGCCTATCTCGGCCAAGGCCAGGCCGCGCGCCGGGCCGCCGCCGCGGTCCAGGAGGCGGTCCATGCTTGAGATCCGCGACCTCGTCTGCCGCTACGGCCACGTCACGGCGCTGAAGGGGATCACCATCGAGGTCCGCGAGGGCCAGCTCGTGGCGCTCGTGGGGGCGAACGGCGCCGGCAAGTCGACGACGCTGCGGGCGATCTCCGGCCTCGTGCCGGCGCGCTCGGGCGCGATCCGGCTCCTTGGGCGCGACATCACGGGCGCGGAGCCCCGCCGCATCCTGGCCGCGGGCATCGCCCATTGCCCGGAGGGCCGGCGCGTCTTCCCGCAGATGACGGTGGCCGAGAATCTCGCCATGGGTGCCTACCTGCGCGGCGACCGGGCGGGCGTGGCGGCCGATCTCGACCGCATCTACGGCGAGTTCCCGCGGCTCGCCGAGCGGCGCGATCAGGCGGCCGGCACCCTCTCGGGCGGCGAGCAGCAGATGCTGGCGATCGGCCGCGCCCTGATGGCGCGCCCCAGGCTCGTGCTCTTCGACGAGCCGTCGCTCGGGCTCGCCCCCAACATCGTCGAGCGGATGTTCGCGGTGATCCGGGGCATCCGCGACGCGGGCACCACCGTGCTGCTGGTCGAGCAGAACGCCTTCGCGGCGCTCGAACTCTGCGACCACGCCTACCTGCTCGAGACGGGGAGCATCGTGCGCGAGGGACCCGGCGAGGCCCTGATCGCGGATCCGCATGTCCGGGAAGCCTATCTCGGCGGCTGAGGGAGGCGGGCCGGTCCGGATCCGCCTCGGTCCTCCCACGCTTCTGGGCGCGCGGGCGCTGCTCCCGGTCGCGGCGGGGCCGCATCGGCTCGTCCTCGTGCGGGACGGCGATCGGATCGTCGCGGCCGAGCGGGCCTGCCCGCACGAGGGCGCCGACCTCGCGCTCGGCCGCTGCGCGGCGGGCCGGCTGCACTGCCCCCGGCACCTCGCCTCCTTCGACCTCGCGAGCGGCGCCGTCTCCCCGGGCTGGTTCTTCCGCGCCCTGCGGCTGTTCCCGGTCGAGATCGCGGACGACGGGGTGTGGGTGACGATCGACGGGGGCGGATCGGCGCCGTAGCCGCGCGCCGCGTCCGTGCGTCGGGATAGCCACGCCTCACGCGGGCGACGACGCCGGTCATCCCGCCCCGACACCGGACACGCCACGAGGGAGGAGCATCCCGCCTGCTCGCCGCCCGTCAGCGGACCTCACCGGTCCGGCTCCCCCACGCAGCGCAAATCAACTCGTCGCAGCGTCGGGCGTCGACGCCCAATTTTGCCGTAAGGCAGATTTGAGAGCGGCGTCGATGGGCTTCTCGATCAATCGCCAGATGACGATGCTGCCGCAGATCACCGTGGGCACGGCAATGGCGTACAGGATCGGGATGTATTCGGACCCGACCTGAGGGCCGAATCTCCGCCAGATCTGCACGATCGCGGCAAGGGCGAACATGTGGGACAGGTACATGGCGTAGGACACGTCGCCCATGAGCTTGAGAAACTTGAACGACCTCCACGAAATGCATGCGGCAGCGAAGACCAGGGCCGCGGCGATGACGCCGAAGCGCAGGACTCGGTAGGCCGGATCCACGATGGGCAGGGCGATGATGAGCGCGCACGCCAGAATGAACACCGCGCACGCGACCGGCTGGCTCTGAATCCTCCACCGCCGCCAGATCGATGCCGCGATGATGCCGAAGCAGAACTCAAGCACGATCGGATCCGTGTAGAACCCGAGCGGCCCCGGCGCATCGTTCAGGATACCGACCAGCGCCAGCGCCCCGAGTGTCGCGACCACGATCGTCCCCACTTGGCCCTGCCGCTGGGCGCCGCAGGCCATCGCCACAGCGAATACCGAGTAGAAGAACATCTCGTAATTGAGCGTCCAGCCAGTCGGCAGGAGCGGCAAGGACAAACTCGGCGCGACGGGACTCGCCATGGGAATAAAGAGCAGGGATGCGATGAGATGATCCGCATTAACGAACGACGATTTCACTGATTGCCCAAGTTGCGGAAACAGCAAGATAATAAACACCATTGAAAATGTTGCCAGCCAGTAGAGCGGGACGATCCTGAGGAGTCTGCGCACGAAGAATTCGCGTGCATCAAGGGCTGAGCCGCCATCTGTCGAGTGATACATGATGAATCCGCTGATCACGAAGAAGACGTCGACGCCGGCCTGCAAGCTCGCCAGTGCGCGATAGCCTTCGTAGGTGTGAGACAGATGGAGCTCAATATGGAAGAAGACGACCGATAGAGCTGAAATGCCTCTAAGATATTGAATGCCAATGATTTCTTTTGGCATGGCTATCCCCCAGGTCGTCTTATATTGATTAGTAGAAGGCTGCTCTCGGCTGCAAAGAACGGCTAGATGACGTTTCCCCGATCAGTCAAGCAGGAAGTGCGCTGGCGCTTGGCGGGAGGGCGAGACTGGTGCTGTCGGCATTCGCAAGTCTCGCCCAGGCTGTTGTCCGCCGTCCTGTTACTGCCCTTCGGAGGTTTCTCGTCATGGCGCGAGGGGGCCTGGAGCAGCCGGTCCCGCATCCCGGTGGTGCCGGAAGTCCGGTCAGGACCGGGTGTCGGCCGCGGAGATCCTGAGCATCCGCTTCCCGCCGTTCCGAATCGGACTTGCGGGACCATTCGGGAGCGTTCCGGCCCCGGGAGGCCCCCACCCCGGCGTTGCGCGGCGCGCGGTCTTGTGCTTTGGTCCAACCGTCCGAACAGGGCGATGCGGGAGAGCCCAGCCCGGCTCGATGAGCCGGGTATGGCGCCGACGGAGCAACCACCCCCGGAAACTCTCAGGCACAATCACCGTATCGTTGGACGATCTGGAGAGAGGCGCCGTCCGGCGCCCACCGAAGGAGAAACCTCGCACGCCCGTGCGGGGGAAGCTCTCAGGTACCCGTGACAGATGGGGGTGGCCGCGGTGCGATCAGCGCCGTCGGTCTTGCCTGTCGCGGAGGATCCCGAGATGTCAGCGCAGCCCGTCGAACCGGTTGCTCTCCGAAACACGCCCCTGCACGACCTGCACCTGCGCCTCGGCGCCCGCATGGTGCCCTTCGCGGGCTACGCCATGCCGCTGCAGTACCCGGCCGGCCAGCTCAAGGAGCACCTGCACACGCGGCAGGCCGCCGGGCTGTTCGACGTCTCCCACATGGGGCAGGTCGTGCTCTCCGGCCCCGACCCGGACGGGATCGCGCGCGCGCTGGAAAGCCTGGTCCCAGCCGATCTCGTCGGGCTGAAGGCGGGCCGCCAGCGCTACGGGCTGCTCACCGACGAATCCGGCGGCATCCTCGACGACCTGATGGTCGCCCGCTTCGACGACCGCGTCGTCGTGATCGTGAACGCCGCCAACAAGCAGGCCGACGCCGCCCGCCTGCGCGAGCGCCTGCCGGCCGGGATCACGGTCGAGGAGCGGCCCGACGCGCTGATCGCCCTGCAGGGCCCGACGGCCGAGGCGGCGCTGGCCAGGCTCGCGCCCGAGGTCGCGGCGATGCGCTTCCTCGACGTCCGCGCGGTGACGCTGCTCGGCGCCCCGGGGTTCGTGACGCGCTCGGGCTACACGGGCGAGGACGGGTTCGAGATCTCGGTGCCGGCCGAGTCCGCCGTCGCGGTGGCCGAGGCGCTGCTGGCGCAGCCGGGCGTGCAGCCGGTCGGGCTCGGCGCCCGCGACACGCTGCGGCTCGAAGCAGGCCTGTGCCTGCACGGCTCCGACATCGACGCCGGCACCAGCCCGGTCGAGGCGGGCCTGACCTTCGCGATCCCCAAGGTCCGGCGGCGCGGCGGCGCGCGCGCCGGCGGCTTCCCGGGCGAGGCCCGCATCCTGCAGGAGCTGGAGGACGGCACGGCGCGGCGGCGCGTCGGGCTCCGGCCCGAGGGGCGCGCGCCCGTGCGGGCCGGCGCTCCCCTGCTGGCCGAAGATGGCACGCCGCTGGGCCATGTCACCTCGGGCAGCTTCGGCCCGAGCCTCGGCGCCCCGGTGGCGATGGGGTACGTCGCGGCCTCGCACGCCGAGGACGGCACCCGCCTCCTCGCCGAGGTCCGCGGCCAGCACCTGCCCCTCGTCGTGACCCCCCTTCCCTTCCGTCCCGCCACCTTCAAGCGCGATTGACCGGAGTCTCCCCCCATGCTGCGTTTCACGGACGAACACGAATGGCTGAAGCTCGACGGCGAGGTCGCCACGGTCGGCATCACCCGGCACGCCACCGAGCAGCTCGGTGACCTCGTCTTCGTCGAACTGCCGAAGGTCGGCGCCGCGCTGACCAAGGGCGCCGCCGCCGCGGTGGTCGAGTCGGTCAAGGCCGCTTCCGAGGTCTATGCGCCCCTCGACGGCGAGGTGACGGAGGTCAACGAGGCGGTCGTCGCCGCGCCCGAGACCGTGAACGCCGATCCGCAAGGGTCGGGCTGGCTCTACCGGATGCGCCTCAAGGATCCGACCGCCATGGACACCCTGATGGACGAGGCCGCCTACGCGGCCCTCACGCAGTGACCGGCCGGAGAGACTGAGACCATGGCCGCCTACGATCCGTACGACTTCGCCAACCGCCGGCACATCGGCCCGACCGTGGGCGAGATGACCGAGATGCTGCAGCGCGTCGGCGCGCAAAACCTCGACGCCCTGATCGACGAGACGCTGCCGCCCGACATCCGGCAGGCCGAGCCGATCGAGTTCGGCCGCCCGCTGACCGAGCGCCGCGCGATCGAGCGCATGCGCGCGGTCGCCAACAAGAACCGCCTCCTCGTGTCGCTGATCGGCCAGGGCTACCACGGCACCACGATGCCGCCGGCGATCCAGCGCAACATCTTCGAGAACCCGGCCTGGTACACGGCCTACTCGCCCTACCAGCCGGAGATCAGCCAGGGCCGCCTGGAAGCGCTCCTGAACTTCCAGACCCTGGTCTGCGACCTGACCGCGCTCGACATCGCCAACGCCTCGCTCCTCGACGAGGGGACGGCGGCGGCGGAGGCGATGGGCATGGCGCAGCGGGTGGCCACCTCGCAGGCCGATGCCTTCTTCGTCGACAAGGACTGCCTGCCCCAGACCATCGCGGTGCTGCGCACCCGGGCCGCACCGCTCGGCTGGCGCGTGATCGTCGGCGATCCCTTCCGTGATCTCGATCCGGGAAAAGTCTTCGGCGCGCTCTTCCAGTATCCGGGCGTGACCGGCGCCATCCACGACTTCACCGGCCCGATCGAGCGCCTGCACGCGGCCGGCGCGATCGCCGTGGTGGCGGCCGATCCGCTCGCACTCACGCTCCTCAAGGCGCCGGGCGAGATGGGCGCCGACATCGCAATCGGCTCGATGCAGCGCTACGGCGTGCCGGTCGGCTATGGCGGCCCGCACGCCGCCTACATGGCGGCGCGCGACGCCTACAAGCGGGGGATGCCCGGCCGCATCGTCGGCGTGTCGGTCGACAGCCGCGGGCACCGCGCCTACCGCCTCGCGCTCCAGACCCGCGAGCAGCACATCCGGCGCGAAAAAGCGACCTCGAACATCTGCACCAGCCAGGTGCTGCTCGCGGTCGTCGCCTCCATGTACGCGGTCTATCACGGGCCCGAGGGCCTGAAGGCGATCGCGCAGCGCGTGCACCGCGACGCCGTGCGCCTCGCCGACGGCCTGACGCGGCTGGGCTTCACGGTCGAGCCGGAGGCGTTCTTCGACACGATCACGGTCGCGGTCGGCCCGTTCCAGGGCATGATCCTGAGGAGCGCGGTCGAGAACGGCGTGAACCTGCGCAAGATCGGCGAGGACCGCATCGGCATCACGGTGGACGAGCGCACGCGGCCGGACATCATCCAGGCGGTGTGGCGCGCCTTCGGCGGGACGGACCTCGCCTACGACGAGGCGTGGCCCGAGGCGCGGCTGTCCGCGGGCTTGGCTCGCAGCTCCGCCTTCCTCACCCACCCGATCTTCCACATGAACCGGGCCGAGAGCGAGATGACGCGCTACATGCGCCGGCTCGCCGACCGGGATCTGGCGCTCGACCGCACCATGATCCCGCTCGGCTCCTGCACCATGAAGCTCAACGCCACGGCCGAGATGCTGCCGATCTCCTGGCCGGAGTTTTCGGAGATCCACCCCTTCGTCCCCGAGGACCAGGCCCTGGGCTACGCCGAACTGATCGAGGACCTGTCGCAGAAGCTCTGCGCCATCACCGGCTACGACGCCATCTCGATGCAGCCGAACTCGGGCGCGCAGGGGGAGTACGCGGGGCTTCTCGCCATCCGCGGCTACCACCACGCCCGCGGCGAACCGCACCGCGACGTCTGCCTGATCCCCTCCTCGGCCCACGGCACCAACCCGGCCTCCGCGCAGATGTGCGGCATGACCGTGGTGGTGGTGGCGGCCGACCCGCAGGGCAACGTCGACGTGGAGGATTTCCGCCGCAAGGCCGAGCAGCATGCCGACCGGCTCGCCGCCTGCATGATCACCTACCCGTCGACCCACGGCGTGTTCGAGACCCGGGTGCGCGAGATCTGCGAGATCGTCCACGCCCATGGCGGCCAGGTCTACCTCGACGGCGCGAACCTCAACGCTCTGGTCGGCCTCGCCCGGCCCGGCGACATCGGCGCCGACGTCAGCCACCTCAACCTGCACAAGACGTTCTGCATCCCGCACGGCGGCGGCGGTCCCGGCATGGGGCCGATCGGCGTCAAGGCGCACCTGATCCCCCATCTCCCGTCCGATCCCCGGACGGGCGAGGCGGGCGCGGTCTCGGCCGCACCCTTCGGCTCGGCCTCGATCCTGCCGATCTCGTGGAGCTACTGCCTGATGATGGGTGGGCGCGGCCTCACGCAGGCGACCCGCGTGGCGATCCTCAACGCGAACTACATCGCCGAGCGGCTGAAGGGCGCCTACGAGATCGTCTACACGGGCCGCAACGGGCGCGTGGCGCACGAGTGCATCGTGGACGTGCGCCCCTTCCAGAAGAGCGCCGGGATCAGCGTCGAGGACATCGCCAAGCGGCTGATCGATTGCGGCTTCCACCCGCCGACGATGAGCTGGCCGGTGGCCGGGACGCTGATGATCGAGCCGACCGAATCCGAGACCAAGGCGGAGATCGACCGCTTCTGCGACGCCATGCTGTCGATCCGGGACGAGATCCGGGCGATCGAGGAGGGCCGGTCCGACCGGACCAACAACCCGCTCAAGCGCGCGCCGCACACGGTGCAGGACCTCGTCGGCGCCTGGGAGCGGCCCTACTCGCGGGAGGCGGCCTGCTTCCCGGCCGGCTCGCTCGGCATGGACAAGTACTGGCCCCCGGTGAACCGCGTCGACAACGCCTACGGCGACCGCAACCTCGTGTGCAGCTGCCCGCCGGTGGAATCCTACGCTTCGGCGGCCGAGTAGGCCCGTCCGGCCCGCGCCCTCAGCCTCACCTGAGGGCGCGGGCGCATCGGGTCGGCCCCGGTGTCAGGCTGCCGGATTCCGCACGACGATCACCGCGTCGAGGGCGAGGCAGGCCGCGTCGTCCGTGCCGACCAGGATCGGGTTGACGTCGAGGCTGTCGATCGCCGGATCCTCCATCAGGCGCCCGACCGCGCAGACGGACGCCACGAAGGCGTCGAGGGCGAAGGGCGGCTCGCCCCGCACGCCCGCGAGGATCGGGGCGATGCGCAGGCGCCCCAGCGCCGCACGCACCGCCTCCGGGCCGAAGGGCGGCAGCAGGATCTGCGAGTCCGGCAGGGCCTCGACGTAGCGCCCGCCGTCGCCGATCACCACCACGGGCCCGAAGCTCGGATCGCGGTGGGCGCCGATCAGCAATTCGCGCCGGCCCTGCGCCATGGCGGCGACGATCACCCCGTCGAAGGCCGCGCCCGCCCGCGCAAGCCCGTCGCGGCAGGCCGCCACCGCGCGCGCGACCGCCTCCGGCTCGCGCAGTCCGAGATGCACGAGGCCGAATTCCGACTTGTGCGGCACGTCGCGCGAGCAGCCCTTGACCGCGACGGGCGCGCCGAGGGCGTCGAGGGCCGCCAGCGCCTCCTCCTCGGTGCGGCAGAGGCGGTGGGGCACCACGGGCAGCCCCGCGTCGGCGAGGCGCGCGAGGCTCTCGGCCTCGTTGAGGAGGCGCACGGGTCCGGTGTCGGGCCGCCGCGGCGCTGCGGGAGCGGCGTTGCCGGCCCGGGCGATCAGCTCGTGATGGGCGATGAACTGGTGCAGGGCGTGCACCGCCCCGCCCTCCGAGGCGAAGACCGGCAGGCCCTGGTCCCGGAAGGCCGTGGCGACGCTCGGCTGGGGCGCGTTCACCACCACGGGCTTGCCGGTCTCGGCCGCGAAGGCGGCGGCGTCGCGGGCGAAGGCCGGCACGTCGTAGCCCTGGCCCGCCACCGGCACCCCGATCAGGAAGGCGTCGGCGGAGGGGTCGGCGGCGATCACCGGCAGGATCTCGCCGAACAGGCGGCTGTTCGTCAGGAGGGCGGCCGTGATGTCGACCGGGTTGGCGGTGGCCGCGAAGCTCGGCAGGATGGTGCGCAGCCGCGCCTGGGTGTCGGGCGCGAGCGGTTCGAGCGGCATGCCGACCGCGCTCGCCGCGTCGGCGGCCAGCACGCAGGTCGCCCCCGAATTGCTGATCGCCACGAGGCGCCGCCCCGCCGGCCGCCAGCCCTTGAGGTAGAGTTCGGCCGCCGCCACGAGGTCGCCGGTGTCCCGGGCGCGCCAGATGCCGTGCTGCTCCAGGAAGGCGTCCACCACCCGGTCCTCGTTGGCGAGCGCGCCCGTGTGGGAGAGGGCCGCCGCCTGGCCGGCGGGGGTGCGGCCGGACTTGAGCGCGATGATCGGCAGGTCGCGCGCGCGCGCGACCGCCGCGGCCTGCGCGAGGTGGTGCGGGTCGGGGATGCTCTCGAGGTAGAGGAGGAGCAGGCGCAGGCCCGGATCCTCCGCCACGCTGGCGGCGAGCTCGCACACGGTCACGTCGGCGTCGTTGCCGGTGGCGTGGGCATGGCGCACGCCGATGCCGCGCCCGCGCAGCAGCCCGTAGGGCACCACGCTCATGGCGCCGCTCTGGCTGACGATGCCGACCGGCCCGTCCGCGGGGGGCGCCTCGATGAACATCGTCGAGAAGCTCGCCACCGCCCCGGTGCCGAAATTGGCGAGCCCCTGCGAGTTCGGCCCGACGATGCGCAGGCCCCGGGCGCGGGCGCGGGCCGCCATCTCGGCCTCGCGCGCCTTGCCGCCCGCGGTCTCGCCGAAGCCCGAGGCCATCATCACCGCGACCTTGACGCCGAGCGCCGCGCACTCGTCGAGGGCCGCCACCGCCGCCTCGCCCGGCACCGCGATGATCGCGAGGTCGGGGGCGGCGTCGAGGTCGGAGAGCCGCGGCACCGCCTTCAGGCCCTGCACCTCGCTGCGGTTGGGGTTGATCGGGTGCACGGCGCCGCGGAAGCCGAAGCGCGAGAGGTAGAGGAGCGGGCGCCCGCCGATCTTGTTGGGGTTCTCCGAGGCCCCGATGACCGCGATCGAGCGGGGATCGAGGGCGGCCTTGAGGGAGGCGGTCATGGGAGGTCCTTGCGGAAGACGGGGACCAGTCCGTCGCCGAAGGGCGCGAAGCGGACCGTGACGGGATCGCCGATGGCGAGGTCGCCCTCGCCGTGGGCCATCAGGCGAAAACCCTCCGCGGCGTCGACGAGCAGGATCGTGTAGGGCGCGTGCGGGCGCAGCGCCTCCGAGGGCGCCCGGGCGACCGTGGTGAGGGCGTGGACGATGCCCCGCCCCGAGGCCGCGCGAGTCTCGGTGCCGGTGGCGCCGCAGGCCGGGCAGAAGCGGCGGGCGAAGGTCCAGCGGTGCCCGCAGGCGTGGCATTCCTGATAGGCGAGGCCGGGCTGGCCCCGCGTCCAGTCGGCGACGGGTTCGCTCATGCGGCCTGCTCCAGAACGAGGCTGACATGGGAGGAGAGCACGCCGCCATCCCCATGCAGCAGGGCGAGCGCGGGGACGCGTCCCTGCCGGTCGCCGGCCGCCCCGCGCATCTGCAGCCACGCCTCGGCGAGATGCGCCATCGCGCCGCCGACGCCGCAATGGCCGTAGGAGAGGAGGCCGCCATGGGTGTTGAGGGGCATCGGCCCGTCCGGCGAAAAATGGCCCTCGCGGGCGAGGCGCCCGGCCCCGCCCCGGGGCGCGAGGCCGATCTCTTCGAGCAGGATCGCCAGCGTGATGGTGAAGCTGTCGTAGATGCCCGCGTAGGCGACGTCGCCGAGGCCGCGCCCGGCCTGGGCGAGGGCGCGGGCGCTGCTGTCGCCCGCCCCGAAGCGGGTGAGCGAGGGCGCGGCGCTGACGTGCTGGTGGGTGTGGGCCTGGGCCGCTCCGGTGATCCGCACCCCGCCGTGCCCCTGCGCGCGCCCCGGCGAGCGGGCCACCACCACGGCCGCGCCGCCATCCGAGACCGGGCAGCAATCGAGCAGGCGCAGCGGCGTGGCGATCGGCTTGGAGGCGAGCACCTCCGCGGCCGCGACGGGGGTGCGCAGGTGCGCGCCGGGGTGGCGGACGGCGTTGGCGCGCATCAGCACCGCGAGTTCGGCCAGATCCTCCGGGGGCGCGCCGTGCTCGTGGGCGTAGCGGCTCGCGACGAGGCCGTAATAGGCCGGGATGGTCGGGCCGAGCGGCACCTCGTAGACCGGGTGCCCGACCTGCGCGAGCGTCTGCACGGCGCTGTCCCGGCTCTGGCCGGTGAGGCGGTTCTCGCCCGCCACCACGAGGATGCGCTCGGCCGCTCCCGCCCCGACCAGGAGATGGGCGAGCATCACCATGGCGAAGCCCGTCGCGCCCCCGAGCTGCACCGCGTGCGCGTAGGCGGGCGCGAGCCCGAAATGCTCGCAGAAGACGGTCGAGAGCATCAGGTGCGGCAGCGTGGTGGAGTAGCCGCAGATCACCCCGTCGATCTCGCGCCGCTCCAGCCCCGCGCTCGCGAGCGCCTGGGTCGCGGCCTCGCTCATCAGGTCGAGGGTGGAACGGCCCTCCAGGCGCCCGAACGGGGTCAGCCCGACCCCGGTGATCCAACTCATGCCGGGTCCTCCTTCATGCCGGGTCCTGCCGCCGCGCGGGCACGCGCTCGCGCTCCATCAGGTTGGCCTCGCGCGCCAGCGCCTCGGCGAGCAGCGTCTCCCGCTCGTGCAGGCGCGCGGTGAGGGCCGCGATGCTGAGGGCCGCGACCGTGCGGCCGGTCTCGTCGCGCACCGGCACGCCGATGGCGCCCATCGTGTCGACCACCCGGTCGAGCAGGATGACGTAGCCGCGCGCCCGCGCGGCGGCGATCGCCTCGCGGATCTCGGGCAGGCCCAGGCGCGGATAGGCGTCGAGGCGCTGCGCGACGATGCCGAGGATCGCCTCCACCTCCCGGTCCGGCAGCCACGCGAGCAGCGCCAGCGCGCCCGCCCCGACCCCGAGGGGCCGGCGGCTGCCGATGTCGAGGTAGTTGGCCCGGATCGGGTAGGGGCCGATCTCGCGCTCGACGCAGACCGCCTCGACGCCGCTGCGCACCGAGAGCAGCACGGTGTCGCCCGAGAGTTCGGCGAGCCGCACGAGGCTCGGGCGCGCGAGCGCCCTCAGGTCGTCGGGCCGCCCGGCGCTGGCGGCGAGCGCCAGCAACTCGCTCCCGGGCCGCCAGCCGCGCTCGCCGGGCACCCGCGCCACGAAGCCCTCCTGGGCCAGGGTGTCGAGGATGCGCAGGGCCGTCACCTTGTTGAGCCCGGTCTCGGCCGCGAGGTCGGTGAGGCGGCGCGGGCCGGGCCCCGCGAGCGCCCGCAGCAGGGCGCAGACCTTCTGCACCGCGTTGGGCTCCGCCGCGGGTTCGGAGGGCGGGACGGCCTGCGGTCCCTCGGCGGCCTTGCGTCGCGCCATGCGGTCAGGCCGCCTCCGCTCCGCCGAGATAGATCCGGCGCAGCAGGGCGCTGTCCTGCAGCGCCGCGGCCGTGCCCTCGCCCGCCACCGCCCCGGTCTCCAAGAGGTAGCCGTAGCCCGCGTGCCTGAGCGCCTTCTCCACCAGCTGCTCGACGAGCAGCACCGCCGTCCCGCCGCGCGCGAGCCGGCTCGCCACGTCGAGGATGCGGTCGACCACCACGGGGGCGAGCCCGCCCGACGGCTCGTCGAGGATCAGCAGGCGCGGCTCGGCGATCAGCCCCTGCGCCACCGCCAGGATCTGCTGCTGGCCGCCGCTGAGGCGCGAGGCCTGCTGGTGGCGCTTCTCGGCGAGTTCGGGGAAGTCGGCGTAGATCCGCTCCAGGCCCGCGCGCGCGTCGGCCCCGCGGCCCGCATAGGTGCCGATCAGGAGGTTGTCCTCGACGCTGAGGCTGGTGAAGACCCGGTGGCCTTCGAGCACCTGCACGAGGCCCGCCCGCACGATCTCGCCCGGGCTCGCGCGGGTGATGTCCGTGCCCCCGAAGGTGACGCGCCCGCGCTGCTTGGGGATCAGCCCCGAGAGCGCGTGCAGGATCGTGCTCTTGCCCGCGCCGTTGCGCCCGAGCACGACCACGAACTCGCCCGCATGGACCGCGAGGCTGACGCCGTGGACCACGTGGGCCTTGCCGTAGGCCACGTGCAGGTCCGCGACGTCGAGGAGGACGGGGCCGGGCCGGGACATCGTCAGGCTCCGAGATAGACGCGGACCACCTCCGCGTCGCTGCGCACCTCGTCGGGGGTGCCGTGCTTGATCAGCCGCCCGCGGTCGAGGGTGGTGACCCGGCCGCAGACCCGGAAGACGAAGTCGGTGTGGTGCTCCACGAGGAGCACGCCGACCCCGCCGTCGCGGATGGTGCGCACGATGTCGGCGAGGTGGGCGATCTCGGCCCCGGTGAGGCCGCCGGCCGGTTCGTCGAGGAGCAGGAAGCGCGGGCGCAGGGCGAGCGCCCGGGCGATCTCCAGGAAGCGCTGCTCGGCATGCTCCAGCAGGTTCGCCCGCCGGCCGATCGCGTGGCCGAGCCCGACCCCGTGCACGAGGTCGGCGGCCCGCTCGCGCAGGCCCTTCTCCTCGCGCAGCACGGCCGGCAGGCCGAGCGCGGTGGCGAGGAAGCCCGCCCGCACGTCGCGCCACGCGCCCAGCATGGCGTTGTCCAGCACCGTGAGGTGGCCGAGGAGCCGCGGCTTCTGGAAGGTGCGGGCGATGCCGAGCCGCGGGCGGCGCTGCACCGAGCGGCGCGACAGCGCCTCCCCGTCGAGGCGCACCTCGCCCGCATCCGGGCGGTAATAGCCCGAGAGCAGGTTGAGGAGCGTGGTCTTGCCCGACCCATTGGGGCCGATCAGGCCGTGGATCTCGCCGGGCCGCAGGTCGAGCGAGACCGCGTCGAGGGCGGTGACGCCGCCGAAGCGCTTGGTGACGGACTCGGCCGCGAGGCTTTTCGCGGTGGGCGTGGGCAGGGCTGCTGCGGCGCTCACGGCAGGGCCTCCCGGGCGAGCGCCGGCGCCTCGGCGGGCTGACCGGCATCGGCCGGCGCGGCGCCGAGCGCCCGGCGCAGGCGGGCGAGGTCGGGGCGGACCTCGTGGCTGCGGTGCGGCTCGCCCTTCAGGCGGGCGGCCAGCACCTCGACGAGCCGGCCGATGCCCTCCGGCACCAGCAGCACCACGACGAGCAGGGTCAGCCCGTAGAAGAACGTGCCGAGCTTGGCCAGCGGCGCCACCAGCTCGGGCAGAGCGGTGAGCACCGCCGTGCCGATCAGGGGGCCCAGGATGCTGCCGCGCCCGCCGATGATGATGCAGACGAAGAAGAACAGCCCGATCTCGAACACGAAGGTGTCGGGCGTGATGTAGGTCTGGAGCGCCGCGAACAGCGCCCCGCCGATGCCGGCGGTGACGCCCGAGAACACGAACACCGTGAGCTTGACCCGGAAGACGTTGATGCCGACCGAGGCCGCCGCGACCTCGCTGTCGCGCACCGCGATCAGGGCGCGGCCCCACATCCGCCGGGCGATGCCCCAGGTCATGGCCGTCACGGCGGCGCCGATGGCGAGGATCAGCCAGTACTGGCCCCAGGGCGTGTGGAAGGGTGCCGGGAAGCCGGGCACCGACAGCCCGGTGCCGCCGCCCGTGAGCCCGCCCCAGGCCAGCGAGAGCTCGGTGACGATGAGCGCGAAGGCCATCGTCGCCATGGCGAAGTAGAAGCCCGGCAGGCGCAAGGACGGCAGGCCGAGCAGCAGGCCCGCCGCGCCCCCGAGCGCGCCGCAGAGCGGCAGGACGAGGAGCGGGTCGAGCCCCAGCGTGCCGGCCAGCACCGCGAAGCCGTAGGCGCCGACCGCGAGCAGGCCGACATGCCCGATCGAGAGCTGGCCGGCGAAGCCGACCACGAGGTTGAGGCCCGCCACCAGCACCCAGTAGGCGCCGATGAGCGAGACGAGGTGCAGCTGGTAGAGGTCGCCCGACCACCAGGGCAGCGTGACGAGGGCGAGGCCGGCGAGGACCAGCGAGAGGCCAGAGGCGGAGGCGCGCATCAGACCGGCCGCACCCGCCTGGCGCCGAGCAGCCCCTCGGGCCGCACGAGGAGCACCAGCATCAAGAGCCCCACCGCGATCGTCTGCTGGTACTCGCCCCCGAACCAGTAGGTCGCGAAGGCCGAGAGCAGGCCCAGGCCCGCCCCGCCCAAGAGCGCGCCGAGGTTGCTGCCGAGCCCGCCCACCGCGAGCGCGATGAAGCCGTTGAGGGTCAGCGACAGGCCGAGCGCGAAGAACGCGAAGGTGAGCTGCCCGGCCGCGAAGCCCGCGAGCCCCCCGAGTGCCCCGGCAAGCAGGTAGGAGGCGAGGCGCACCCGGTCGGTCGGGATGCCGCGGGCGCGCGCCGCGAAGGCGTCCTCGGAGGTGGCCTGGAACAGCTTGCCCCACAGGGTCAGGCGGTAGAAGGCTTCGAGCCCGGCCGTCATGATGAGCACGGTGAGGATCGGCAGCCAGTACTTCTGGTCGAGGAGCCCGGCCGAGAAATCCTGCGGGATCAGGCGGGGAAACGGCTTCGGCTCGGTGCCCCACCACAGGCCGACCGCCTGCTGGAGCATGGTGGCGAGCGCGAGCGTCGAGAGCAGCCACAGGTGCTCGTCGGAGCGCGCCAGCACCCGGCGCACGCCGACGATCTCGGTGACCCCGCCGAACAGCGCCCCCACCAGGACCGCGCCGATGAGGCCCACCGGAGCCGGCAGCCCGAGCCCGGTGATGAACCACGCCCCGAACACGCCGCCCAGCATGCAGAGGTGGCCGGTCGTGACGCTCAGCACCTTCGAGGTCGAGTACATCACGTTGTAGGCGAGCGCCGTCGCCGCGTAGACGGCGCCGATGGCCAGCCCTGAGACGATCACGGCGAGCATGGGGCGGCTCCCTGCGAGGCGCGGCGGTCCCCTCCCTGGTTCGGAGGACGAGCGTATCGGGTCACCGCGGCGCCGCGTCGTAGCAGCCGTCGCGGAAGGTGTTGGCGATGTTGGCCACGATGTTGCGGTCGGGGAAGCCGTTGTGGTTCTCCGGGCTCCACGTGTAGGTGGCGTAGACGCCGGGGAAGTCCTTGGTCCCCTCCAGCACCGCCTTGATCTTCTGCGGCTCGGTGGAGCCGGCTTTCTTCACCGCGTGCTCGATGATCTTCACGGTGTCGTAGCCGAGTGCGACCCACCAGAAGGTGAAGTCGATCTTGCCGCCGAGCGCGGGCTTCACCGTGTCGATGAGCGCCTGGGTGCGCGGGGGCAGCTTGCCGTCCACGTAGGTGGTGCTCTGGTAGCCGGCCGCGAAGGCGTTCTGCCAGTAGTCCGGCTTGTTGAGCAGGCCCTTGATCGGCAGGGCCATCACCGCGGGGTGGCCCACCACCGGCACGTCCCAGCCCATGTCGCCGCGGGTGTTGAGGATGCGGGCCATCAGGCCGGTGGCCGCGGTCCAGGGCATCACCACGTCGGCGCCCGCGGCCCGGGCCTTGGTCATCTCGTCGGTGAGGTCGGTCTTGTTGGGGTCGATCAGCACCGAGTAGACCGGCTTGACCCCCGCCTGCTCCAGGAGCGCCGCCGCGGTCTTGGCGCTCGACGTGCCGTAGCCCGAGGTGTCGCCGATCACCGCGACCTTGCGGCGCTTGAGCACGTCGAGGGCGTAGGCGTTGCCGCCGGAGATCCACTGCGTGTTGGTGTTGATGGCCCGGAAGGCCAGCGGGTACTTCCTGGCGTCGATCAGCTCGTCGATCGAGCCGATGACGATGTTGGGGATGCCGGCCCGCGCCACGATCGGCACGGTGGCGAGCGACTCGCCCGAGTTCACCGGGCCGATGATGAACTGCACCTTGTCGCTGAACAGCAATTGCTGGGCGAGGTTCACCGCCTTGGTGGGCTCGCCCGCGGTGTCGCGGGTGAGCAGTTCGAGCTTGCGGCCGTTGATGCCGCCGGCCCGGTTGATCTCGTCCACCGCGAACTGGACGCCCTGGTTCTCGGCGATCGCCGCCGAGGAGAGCGGCCCGGTCAGCGAGGAGAGCCAGCCGATCTTGATCGATTCCTGAGCCCGCGCCGCGCCGGCCCCGAGAACCAGCGCGCAGAGGCCGAGCGCGCGCACCCACACCGGTGTCCGCATGTGACGTTTCCTCCGGGGGTCGGGCGTCGTGTCGGCCCGTTGCGAAGATGGTTGCGTCTGGCGGAAGACCTGTCAAGATCGTTCCGACGGAAGGAACGGATTTGCCGGTTTCTTCGCGAGTGCAGCGGATAGTGCCGCTTCATCGTTTCGCCAGACGGAACAACTGTCGGCGGCATCGTCTCGGGGAGGAGACATGACGGGACTGCGCATCGGCTCGGGCTCGGCGTGGTGGGGCGACCGGCTGGAGCCGGCCCGCCGCAATGCCGAGGAGGGCGACCTCGACTACCTCTGCTTCGAGACGATGGCGGAGGCGACCGTCTCGGCGGCCCAGGTGCGCAAGCGCCGCGACCCGTCCTTCCCGGGCTACGACACCTATCTCGACGACCGCATGCAGCGGGTGCTGCCCGGCTGCCTGCGCCGGGGCACGAAGATCATCTCCAACCAGGGCTGGATCAATCCGGAGGGCGCCGCCGAGCGGATGGTGCACTGGCTGCGCGAATGCGGCGCCCCGAAGGGCACGGTGGTGGCGGCGGTGTCGGGGAGCCTGATCACCGACCGCGTCCTCGACATCGCCGGCCCGCTGATGGAGGACGGCCGGCCCGCCGCGGCGCTCGCCGGCTCGATCGTCTCGGCGGAGGCCTACATGGGCGCCGAGCCGATCGTGCGGGCGCTGCGGGAGGGGGCGGCGATCGTCGTCACCGGCCGGGTCGCCGACCCGTCGCTGTTCATGGCGCCGATGATGCACGAATTCGGCTGGGACCCGCTTGACCATGGGCGCCTCGGCCCCGGCAACGGCATCGGCCACGTGCTCGAATGCGGCGCGCAGGTCACCGGCGGCTATTTCTGCGATCCCGGCTTCAAGGACGTGCCCGAGCCCTGGGACCTCGCCTTCCCGATCGCCGAGGTGGAGAGCGACGGCAGCGCGGTGATCACCAAGGTGGCCGGCAGCGGCGGCGCCGTGACCCTGCGCACCCTCAAGGAGCAGCTGTTCTACGAGGTGCACGATCCCGGCCGCTACATCACGCCCGACGTGGTGGTGGATTTCACCACGACGCAGCTGGAGGAGGTCGGCCCGGACCGCGTCCGGGTGAGCGGCATCTCCAGCCAGCCGCGCACCCCCACCCTCAAGGTCTCGATCGCCTGCCAGGAGGGCCATATCGGCGAGGACATGTTCTTCTACGCCGGGCCGGGGGCGCTGCGGCGGGCGGAGCTCGCCAAGCGGATCCTGGAGGAGCGCTTCCGCATCGTCGGGCTCGACGCCGAGGAAATCCGCATCGATTTCGTGGGCGTCAACGCCATCCACGGCGGCCTCTCGCCGCGCGGAGCCGAGCCCTACGAGGTGGCGGTGCGGGTGGCGGCGCGCACCCGGACCCGCGAGGAGGCCCTGAAGGTCGGCCGCGAGGTCGACGGCATGGCGGTCTCCGGGGTCGGCATGACCGGCAAGCGCGTGCCGCACCAGGACCGCACCCGGGAGATCATCGGCGTGTGGTCCTCGCTGGTGCCGCGCGAGGCGGTGACGCCGGTCATCACCTATTACGAGGCCTGAGCTGATGCGCCTGCCCCTCCAGCACGTCGCCCACGTGCGCTCCGGCGACAAGGGCAACACCTCGAACGTCACGGTGATCGCCTACGAGCCGGACCTCTACCCCTACCTCAAGGACCAGCTCACCGCGGAGGCTTTCAGGGCCTTCTACGCCGGGATGGTGACCGGACCGGTCAGCCGCTACGCGGTCGATCACCTCGGCGTCCTGAACTTCGTGGCCGAGGGGGCGCTCGGCGGCGGCGTCTCGCGCTCGCTCTGCCTCGACAATTACGGCAAGGCGCTCTCGGCCGCATTGCTCGGCTTCCCGCTCGACATCCCCGACCGCCTCGCCAACCGCCTGCGCAACCACCACCCCGCCTCCGAGGAGAGCACCGCAGAGGAGAGCCCGGTATGAGCGCCGTTCCGGAGAGCCTGCGCGAGATCGCTTCGGGGCTCCTGTTTCCCGAAGGACCGGTGGCGATGCCGGACGGCTCCGTGCTGGTGGTCGAGATCGGCCGCGGCACGCTCACCCGGATCGCGCCCGACGGCACCAAGACCATCGTCGCCGAACCCGGCGGCGGGCCGAACGGCGCCGCCATCGGCCCGGACGGGCGCTGCTACCTGTGCAACAACGGCGGCTTCCGCTGGACCCCGCCGGGCGATCCGAGCGGCTACCGCCCGATCGGGCAGGCCGAGGATTACTCGGGCGGGCGGATCGAGCGCGTCGACCTCGCCACCGGCGCCGTGGAGGTGCTGTACACCGAGAGCACGAACGGCCCGCTCAAGGGGCCGAACGACCTCGTGTTCGACGGCCTCGGCGGGTTCTACTTCACCGATCTCGGCAAGGTGCGGGCCCGCGAGCAGGACCGCGGCGCGGTCCACTACGCCCGCGCGGACGGCAGCCTGATCCGGGAGATCGTGTTTCCGATCCTCACCCCGAACGGCATCGGCCTCTCGCCGGACGGGCGCATTCTCTACGTCGCCGAGACCGAGACGGCGCGGCTCTGGGCCTTCGACCTCGACGGGCCGGGGGAGATCCGCCGCGAGCCCTTCCCCTCCCCGCACGGCGGGCGCCTCGTGGCCGGGCTGCCGGGCTATCACCGCTTCGACTCGCTCGCCGTCCAGGCCGACGGCGGGATCTGCGTCGCGACGCTGGTGAGCGGCAGCATCAGCATCGTGTCGCCGGACGGATCGTCCGTGCGGCACGTGCCGATGCCGGAGCGCTGGCCCACCAACATCTGCTTCGGCGGGCCGGATCTCGCCACGGCCTTCATCACCCTCTCGTCCACCGGCCGGCTCGCCACCATGCCGTGGGAGCGCTCCGGCCTGCCCCTCCACCACCTGAACCCGCGGGGCTGACATGCCGCACGCGCTCGTCGTCGGCGGCCTCGGGGTCGTCGGTCAGGGTCTCGTCCGCCACATCGCCGGCCGGCCGGGCTGGCGCGTCACCGCCCTGTCGCGGCGGGCGCCGCCTGCGCCCTCCCCCGCCCGCTTCATCCCGGTCGACCTCCTCGACCCGGCCGACGCGGAAGAAAAGCTCGCGGGGCTCTCCGACGTCAGCCACGTCTTTTTCGCCGCCTACGCGGAGCGGCCGAGCCCGGCCGAAGAAGTCGCGCCCAACCTCGCGATGCTGGAGACGGTGGTGCGCCGGATCGAGCGGACGAGCGCGAGCCTCGCCCATGTCAGCCTGATGCAGGGCACCAAGGCCTACGGCACCCATCTCGGTCCCTTCAAGACGCCGGCGCGCGAGACCGATCCGCGCCACATGCCGCCGAATTTCTACTACGACCAGGAGGATTTCCTGCGCGCGGTGAGCCGCGCGGCGGGCTGGACGTGGTCGGCCCTGCGCCCGCGCACGGTCTACGGCTTTGCCGCCGGCAGCCCGATGAGCATGACGGCGGTGATCGGCGTCTACGCGTCGATCTCGAAGGAATTGGGCCTGCCGCTGCGCTTTCCCGGCACGCCGGGCGGCTACCGGGCGATCCAGCAGGCGGTGGACACCGACCTCCTGGCCGAAGCCGCCCTGTGGGCCGCCACGGAGCCGGCCTGCGCGGGCGAGATCTTCAACGTCACCAACGGCGGCCTCTTCCGCTGGGAGCACCTGTGGCCGTGCCTCGCCGCGTGGTTCGACCTGCCCTGCGGGCCGGTCCAGACCCTGCGCCTCGCCGAACAGATGGCCGACAAGGCGCCGCTCTGGGCGCGGATGACCGAGACGCACGGTCTCACGCCCATCGCCTACCGCGACCTCGTGGCGTGGAAGTTCGGCGATTTCCAGTGGCACGCCGACTACGACAGCCTCGTCGAGACCACCAAGATCCGCCGCTACGGCTTCCACGCCATCGTGGACGACGAGGAGATGATGATGCGCCAGATGGCGGAGTTGCGCGCCGAGCGGGTCATCCCGTAGCGGCCGGGGCGTTGCCCGCCCGCCGGGCGATCCAGTCGAGGATGCCCGGCCAGAGCGTCAGATGAGCCGCCGGAGCCACCAGCGGACCGAGATGCTGCAGCATCGGGCCGGGTCCGGGCGCGTAGGTCATTGTCTCCGGCGGCGGTCGCGTGATCAGCGCCAGGCCCCGCTCCAGAGAGGAGGGCGGCACGACGCCGCCGGCCGGGTTGATCACCGCCAGGATCGGGGTGCGCAACGCCGCGATCCCGATCTCGCGCCCGCCGATCGGCAGCGTGCCGGCCCGGAAGCGGTCCTCGCGGTAGAGCTGGTCCACGACGTCCTCGAAGAACTGCCCGGGCAGCGGGAATTCATCGAGCGCCCAGCGGGCCACCCGCAGATGCACCGTGAGCGCGAGCGGGTCGGTCAGGCACGCGGCGAAGTCGGCCAGGGGCTGAAGGCGGAAGACGTCGGGGGCCGCCCCGAGGCTGAGGGCGGTGATGGCCGAGCCCGGCACCGGCGCGCCCAAAGCCGCGCGCAAGGTCCGCGCATGCGGGATCGCCGCCGCCGCGCGGGCGATCGGACCGCCCTCCGCCCCGAAGGCGAGCGGCGCGTCCACCAGGACGAGGCCGCCGACCCGGTCGGGGTGCAGGGCGGCGAAGATGGCCGCGAGGGTGCCGCCCAGCGAGTGGCCGGCGATCACCGGCAGTACCCCCGGGGTCTCCGCCGCGCTTTCCGCCGCGATGGCGTTCAGCGCCGCCGCGGGCAGGCGTTCGGCGAAGTCGGCGAGCCCCCATCCGTCGTCCGCGGCGGTCGGGTCGCGCCACTCGATCAGGTAGACGCGCAGGCCCCGCGCCAGCGCGCGCTGCACCACGCTCACCGGCGGGAGGAGGTCCCAGATGTAGGGCCGCTTGAAGGGGGCCGGGCAGATCAGCAGCGCCGGGCCGTCGCCCTGCCCCGGCGCGTGATAGGCCCGCACCCGCGCGCCGGGCCACTCGGCGAGGATGCGGGAGGGCGTCTCCTGCGGCCCGCGGCCGAGCGCGTCGAGCATCCGCCCGGCCTCGCGGCGCAGCGCGTCGAGCCCCGCGCTCACGGCCGGACCGCCGAAGGCCCGCGGCCGAAGGGCCTCACGGCGCCTCGCCCGCCATGAGCCGCGAGAGCGTCGTCGCGAGCCCGGTCACCAGATCCGGTTTGAGCAGGAACGCCGCGCCGTCCGGGACGGACCATGAGGGATCGTCGGAATGGCCCGACGTGACCACGACGGCGACATGCGGCAGGGAGGCCCGCACGCGATGGGCGAGTTCGTGCCCGTCGAACGGGCCGGGTTCGTGGGCGTCCACCACGAGGCCGCGGATGCCGGGATCCGCCGCCAGGGCGGACAGGGCCGCATCCGTGGTCGGCGCCGTCACCACCGCAAAACCGCTCTGACGGAGCAGGTCCGCGACGGCCTCGCGCTCGGCGGCCTCCTCTTCGACCAGCATGACGACGGGAGAAGCGTCTGGGTCCATCGCAAGGCTCCTGGGGCCGGCCGCGGTCGCGGCGGCGCCTCCCTGCTCAAACCCTCAAGGACCGCGCGCGGATCCGAAGCCGCCGGAGCCGCGCGCCGGATTGCCGGGGCGCGCGCCGTGATGTTCAAGGGGCCAGCTCCGCCGCAGCGCCAGGAGGTCAGCATGGATGCCCCGCTCCCGCTCAACACCGAATTCCTGTTCCGCCTCAGCCTGTCGGTCGCGGCCCCGCAGGTGGTCGGCCCGACCCGCAGCGGGACGCTCCGGATCGTTCCGGTCACGGGCGGCACCTTCGAGGGCCCGCGCCTGCGCGGCGAGGTGGCCGCGGGCGGCGCGGGCGACTGGCTGCGCGTCGAGCCCGACGGCACGACGCATCTCGACGTGCGCCTGACGCTCCGGGAGAGCGGGGGCGGGCTGATCTACTGCCAGTACACCGGCCTGCGCGCCGGTTCGCCCGAGGTGATGGAGCGGCTCGGCCGCGGCGAGGCGGTGGAGCCGGCCGCCTACTACTTCCGCACGGCCGTGCGGTTCGAGACCGGCGCGGCCGACCTCGCGTGGCTCAACCGCCTCATCGCGGTCGGGGTGGGCCAGCGTCCGCCGACCGGACCGGTCTACGACATCTACGCGATCCTCTGACCCGGCACGGCCCGCGTCCCGCCGGCCGCATCAGGACACCTCGAACGCCGTCTCGATCTCCACCGAGATGTTCGAGGGCAGCGAGATCATGCCGACCGAGGAGCGGGGGGGGGG
>NZ_JBKIBX010000008.1:99635-160155 GCF_046557895.1 Methylobacterium oryzisoli
GCGTCCCGCCTCCCCGAACACCGCGATGAAGAGGTCCGTGCAGCCGTTGATCACCCTGCCGTGGTCGGTGAAGTCCGGCGTGGCGTTGACCATGCCGAGCACCTTCACGACGCGCACCACCCTGTCGAGGTCGCCGCCCAGTGCGCCCCGCAGCACCGCGAGGATCGACAGGCCCGTCAGCCGGGCGTGCTGGTAGGCGTCGTCGAGCGTGACGTCCCGGCCGACCTTGCCGGTCGCCACGCTGCCGTCCGGGCGGGTGGGGCCCAGGCCCGAGAGGAACACGAGGTTGCCGGTCCGCACGAAGGGCGCGTAGTTCGGGTTCGGTGCGGGCGGCTCGGGCAGCACGATCCCGCGCTCCTTAAGCCGCCGCTCGGCGGAGCCCGCGCCGGCCGGCGCGGTTTCGGCTTTTCCGGACCGGATGGCGAGCAGGGGCAGTCCTACGCCTGCGGCGAGAACGGAGCGGCGGCTCTGGCGTGTCGTCACGGGCACCTCCTGGCCGGGGCGGATCGGCCGCCTGTGGGCGGAGGGCCGGACCCGGACGGCTCGCCCCTTCGATAGCGGGGCCGTCGTGCCGGCGAAACCATCCGTTCCGGCTGCAGCCGGCGGCTGGATGCACCTCCGTGGTCCAAGGTGAGCGCCAAGTCCCCGCCAGGACGGACCGGTCCCGACTCGGATGCGCAGTCCGTCTCGTTCGTTCCAGCGTCTGCGAACCACCGATTGATCCGTCACCTCGATGCAATGAATGAGACGGTCGGTTCCAAGTGAAAGGGGCGGCTTGTGCGTGGAATCGCACCTACTCGATTATTTCGTCGGCTTGGGCGAGAAGATGTTCTGGGATTTTCAGATCCATCTCCTGAGCTGTCTTGAGATTGATCAAGAACTCGTACTTGATCGGCTGTTCGACAGGCAGCTCGCTAGGCTTGGCTCCCTTCAGGATCCTGTCGGCATGGCCCGCCGCACGCCGGTAGAGGTCGGTGAGACTTGGACCATAGCAGATCAGGCCGGCGACCTCGGCGAACTCTCGCGTCGGGTACACCGCAGCGATCCGTCGATGCGTGGCAAAGCCAGTGATGGCTCGTCGATTTGAAAAATTCCACGGATTCCGCGCCACAAACAGCCCATGCAATTTCTCTCTCACGCTTAAATCGAATGCATCATCGTAACCCAAGGGTGTGTGTTCGACGTGGATGATTGTCATTCCCAGCCTTTCCGCCGCGGTACGTACACCTGCTGCAGCCGAGCTGTTCCAATCGATCTTCAAGCCAAGATAACCTACTCGGCTGCCACTGGGCAGTACCTCATTGAGAAATTCCAATCTTTTGGCTTCAACCTGTGGGCCGGCGTTGCCGGAAAAGCCGGTGATATTGCCGCCGGGACGGGCGAGATCGGCGACAAGTCCTTGCAGGACGGGATCTGAGCTGTTGGCCATGACGATCGGCACAGTGCGGGTCAGTCGCTTGAAGGCATGCGCGACCTCGTTGGCTCCCCCTCCGGCAGCCAGGATGACGTCGGGTGGTGTTTCGAGGATGCGCGCCGCGATCGCATCGAGCTGTCCGTCCTTTCCCTCTGCCGAATAAAATTCGAATCTCATGTTGTTACCGTCGATGTAACCGAGCTCGTTCAGGCCTTGCAGAAAGGCCGCTACGAGTTTTTTCCAGGGATCGCTCTCTTCGGCACGAGTGAACTGACCCACGGGCACGACGACGACAATCCGCGGGCTTCTTCCGACCGATTGCGCCTGGAGTGGCCACAACGAAGGCAAGAGCCCGCCGGCGATCAAACCGATGGCTGCACGACGTTTCATGTAAGTCCTCCAGTTCGGAGAAGACGTTTCATCGAGGGCTGATCTAGTTCGCCGTGCTAAGACATCGGGGTAAAATAGGTTTGAGCTTATGATTTTCGCGCTATGCGGAAGGCGGTTCATCGAGACAGTTTTTGGGCCTGTCGCCATCGGAGTTTCCGCATTCTAGCTCAGGCCCGCACACCTTGAATTGCTGTAGTTTAAGATGGGGTCCGCGGGTGCGACGACCGGGGTCGGGACCTTGCGCTGCCCTGGCGTACCTTGGACGAAGGCGGGCCGTGAGACGGGCAGATCTTCGCGGGGACCGCGGGCAAGTGACGAACGGCCAATCTGGCGATCGTGATCGAAGGTCCGGAGGCTACATGGTTCCTGACCTCGCGAGCGGGCACCGTGCGTCAACCGTGGAGCGCTAGAGCAGTGCCCGATCGCGATGCAATCGGGCACTGCTCTAAGTTTTTGATTTGCCGCATTTTCTGCGACGAACCGGTATCCACTTCGTCGGAAAATGCTCTAGGCGCCCCGATCGGGAGCATCCTCGTTCAGCCGGTCGACCTCGCCCCGCAGCGCGTCCGCGATCCCGGGCGATCGGTCGCGCATCAGGCCGAGGAAGCGATCGACCACCGCGTCCACGATGTTCAGCCGGATCGCATGGACGTCGGCCGCAGGGACCGGCGGAGCGAGGACCCGGAAGGCGGCCTTCGGGTGGCGCAGGATGCTGGCGAATTCCGGGATGAGGGCGATCCCGAGGCCCGCGGCCGCGAGGCTCATCAGGGAGGTCGCCTCGACCACCTCCTGGCACGGGTCGGGCGCGAACCCTGCGGCCAGACCGGCCCGCCACAGGTCGTTGGCGAAGCGCGAATCCCGCAGGCGCAGCGACAGGTAGGGCTGGCCGGCGAGGTCCGTCAGGGCGAGCCGTTGTGCGCGGGAGAGTGCGTGGCCGCCGGCCATGACCACGCCCACGCGCTCGTGCCACGCGATCTCCGTCACCAAGTCCGGATCGTGCGGCGGACTGCGCTGGAAGCAGAGGTCGACGAGCCGCGCCTTGAGGTGCGCGATCTGCTGGTCGGGGGGAAGCTCGTGGATGCGGACCTCGACGGGGCCGTGCGTGCTCCGGAAGAGGCGGATCAGCTCGCCGATCGGTCCCGTCAGGACGGATCCGGTCAGGCCGATCTTGATGATGCCGGCGCTGCCGGAGCCGATCGCCCGCGCCCGCTCGGCCGCCTCCTGGGCCTGGGCGAGGATGCCGCGCGAGCGTTCGAGCAGGTCGACCCCGGCGCGGGTCAGCACGACGCGGCGGCTCGTGCGCTCGAACAGCTCCGCCCCGATCTCCGCCTCCAGATCGCGGATCTGCTGGCTCAGCGGCGGCTGCGAGACGCCGAGGCTCTCGGCCGCCGCGGTGAAGTTCAGACGTTCCGCGACGGCCACGAAGTAGCGCAGGTGACGCAGTTCCATGCGGTCGATCCATAGGCCTGACGTCTGGCGAGATCGCAAACGAGTATTGGACGCCACCGAGCCCGCGCGCCACCGTACCCGGATCGATCGCGGGTCGCGGCAGCGCAGGATCACCGGCAACGGCGACCGCGCCCGCGCGGCCGGGCTCGCCAGCCGGACACACGCGACGGATCAAAGGGAGGATGGCATGGGCCGCTTGTCGAGATCCCTGTTCGCGCAGGTCGTCGCCGCGCTCATCGTCGGCATCGTGCTCGGGATCGTCTGGCCGGACGTCGCGGTGGCGCTCAAGCCCCTCGGCGACGGCTTCATCAAGCTCATCAAGATGGCGATCGCGCCCCTCGTCTTCGGGGTCGTGGTGCACGGCATCGTCGGCGCGGGCGACCTGCGCAAGGTCGGCCGCGTCGGCCTCAAGGCCCTCATCTACTTCGAGGTGGTGACGACGCTCGCCCTCGTGCTCGGCCTCGCGCTGGCCTACCTGTTCGAGCCGGGCCGCGGCATGAACGTCGACACGGCGTCCCTCGATGCCAAGGCGCTCGCCAGCTACACCGACCGCGTGGGCCAGGTCACCGGCACGGTCGACTTCCTGATGAAGCTGATCCCGACCACGATGGTCGACGCCTTCGCCAAGGGCGACATCCTGCAGGTCCTGATCATCGCCATCCTGTTCGGCTCCGGGCTGGCGCTGATGGGCGAGCAGGGCCGCCCGCTCGCCGAGAGCATCGAGCGGATCACCAACGTCCTGTTCAAGGTGATCGGCTTCATCGTGCGCCTCGCGCCGCTGGGCGTGCTCGGCGCGGTCTCCTTCACGGTGGGCAAGTACGGCGTCGGCTCGCTGAAGCAGCTCGGCCTGCTGGTCGGCCTCTTCTACGCGGGCGTCGCCTTCTTCGTCCTCGTGGTGCTCGGCGCCATCATGCGGGCGGCGGGCTTCAGCCTGATCAAGCTGCTCGCCTACCTGCGCGAGGAGCTGACGGTGGTGGCCGGCACCGCCTCCTCCGACAGCGTGCTGCCGCAGGTGATGCGCAAGCTGGAGCGGCTGGGGATCAAGGATTCGACGGTCGGGCTCGTGATCCCCACCGGCTACTCGTTCAACCTCGACGCCTTCTCCCTGTACCTGACGCTGGCCACCGTGTTCATCGCGCAGGCGACGAACACGCCGCTCTCGTTCGGCCACCTGCTGCTGATCCTCGGCATCGCCCTCGTGACCTCGAAGGGCGCGCACGGCATCCCGGGCTCGGCGATCGTGGTGCTGGCCGCGACCCTCTCGGCGGTGCCGGACATCCCGGTGATCGGCCTCGTGCTGGTGCTGTCGGTGGACTGGTTCGTCGGGA
Organism: Methylobacterium oryzisoli; assembly: GCF_046557895.1. Classification (NCBI taxonomy): domain Bacteria; kingdom Pseudomonadati; phylum Pseudomonadota; class Alphaproteobacteria; order Hyphomicrobiales; family Methylobacteriaceae; genus Methylobacterium; species Methylobacterium oryzisoli. The sequence goes on from NZ_JBKIBX010000008.1 coordinate 104,217, forward strand.
TCGCCCGGGCGCTCGGTAACCTGATCGGCAACTGCGTCGCCACCGTGGTGATCGCCGCCTGGGAGGGCGACATCGACCGGGCGCAGGCGCGCCGCGTCCTCGACGGCGAGGTCGCGGCCGATACGGCCGCCGTGCTGGATGCTCCCGCGTCCGCCCCGTCGCCCGCTTCGCCGATCCTGGCGGCCGGTGCGGGCCGCAACCGCTGAGGCGCCGCGGCGCGGCCGTGATGCGACCGCGGGGCGACAGGGCCCGCCCCGCGGTCTACGACCCGAGAGGCCGTCGATCCGAGAGCAAGGTGATGCCATGAGCGCCCATCCCTACAACCCGCCCTGCGGCGGCCTGCCGCCCCAGACCGCGCTGATGACCGGCCGGGCCGTGTTCACCGAGGCCTACGCGGTCATCCCGAAAGGCGTGATGAGCGACATCGTGACCAGCGTCCTGCCGTTCTGGGAGGGGACCCGGGCCTGGATGCTGTCGCGGCCGCTCTCCGGCTTCTCCGAGACCTTCGCGCAGTACCTGATGGAGGTCGCCCCCGGCGGCGGCAGCGCGCGCCCCGAGCCCGACCCGCAGGCCGAGGGCGTGCTCTTCGTGGTGGCCGGCACCCCGACGCTCACCCTCGACGGGCGCGAGCAGGCTTTGCGCGCCGGCTCCTACGCCTACCTCGCCCCGGGGGCCGCGTGGTCGCTGCGCAACGCGGGCGACGAGGCGGCCCGCTTCCACTGGATCCGCAAGGCCTACGAGCGGGTCCCGGGCCTCGACGCGCCCGACTCCTTCCTGCGCCACGAATCAGAGATCGAGCCGGCCGGGATGCCGGGCACCGAGGGCGCCTGGGCCACCACGCGCTTCGTCGCCTCCGACGACGTGCGCCACGACATGCACGTCAACATCGTCACGCTGCGGCCCGGCGCCTCGATCCCGTTCGAGGAGACGCACGTGATGGAGCACGGCCTGTTCGTGCTGGAGGGCAAGGCGGTCTACCGGCTCAACCGCGACTGGGTCGAGGTCGAGGCCGGCGACTTCATGTGGCTGCGCGCCTTCTGCCCGCAGGCCTGCTACGCGGGCGGTCCCGGGCTGTTTCGCTACCTGCTCTACAAGGACGTGAACCGCCACGCCGCCCTGTCGCCGCGGGGCGCCGCGCGATGAGCGGGCGCCGCATCACCGCGCAGCCCCTCACGCGCGAGGCCTTCGCGCCCTTCGGCGCGGTGATCGACAAGGCGGGCGCCGCCCCCCGGCCGATGAATGCCGGTAGGGCGCGCCGCTTCCACGACCTCGCGCGGATCGCCGTCGCGGGCGAGAGCGCGCAGGTGGTGGTCGGTCTCGTGGAGGCCGAGCCCTATCCGCTGCCGCTGACCCTGAGCCTCGTCGAGCGCCACCCCCTCGGCGCCCAGGCCTTCCTGCCGCTGAACGAGGCGCCGTTCCTCGTCGTCGTCTGCCCGGACGAGGGCGGGCGGCCCGGCCGGCCGCAGGCCTTCGTGACGGCGCCGGGCCAGGGCGTGAGCTACGCCATGAACGTCTGGCACGGCGTGCTGACGCCGTTCGGCGCGCCACAGGACTTCGCGGTGGTCGACCGCGGCGGCCCCGGCGTGAACCTCGAAGAGTTCGTGTTCGAGGAGCCCTGGTCGATCCACCTGCCGGAGTGAACCGGGGCGCCCGCTGGGCCGGGACGCCTCGCCTCTGCGGACCGGTCCTGCGCCGCCGTGAAACGAGGCCGCGACGGTGCAGAGTCGATCCCGTACACTTGACGGTACTGGTAATCTGACGAACCACTGCATCGTCCGGGCGACGTTCGGCAGCGCCGAACTTGCACGCCCGCCTTCTCGGCTCGGAGAAGCCCGATGATCGGCATCGTTCTGGCCCTGCTGCTCGGGGTCGTCGCCGGGCTGCGCACGATGACGGCGCCGGCCGCAATCTCCTGGGCGGCGTGGCGCGGGGGGCTGGCGCTCGACGGGACGTGGCTCGCCGTTCTGGGCTACCGCTACACGCCCTTCGTCCTCACCGCGCTCGCCCTGGTCGAGTTCGTGACCGACCAGCTCCCGGCGACGCCGAGCCGCACGGTGCCGGTTCAGTTCGGGGCCCGGCTGGCGAGCGGGGCGCTCTGCGGCGCGGCGGTCGGCCTGCCGGAGGGCCAACTCGCCGGCGGCCTGATCGCTGGCGTGATCGGCGCCGTGATCGGTACGCTCGGCGGGGCCGCGGCGCGCGGGCGCCTCGCGGCGGCGCTCGGCCGGGACCGGCCCGCGGCGATCCTGGAGGACGTGGTGGCCATCATCCTCGCGGCTCTCGTCGTGTGGGTCCTGTCATGAGCCGGCGGTTCGATGCCATCGTCATCGGCGCCGGCCAGGCCGGGCCGGCGCTCGCCGGCCGCCTGACCGCGGCCGGCCAGGCGGTCGCCCTGATCGAGCGGCACCTCTTCGGCGGCACCTGCGTCAACACCGGCTGCATGCCGACCAAGGCGCTGGTCGCGAGCGCCTACGCGGCGCATCTCGCCCGCCGCGCCGGCGATTTCGGCGTGCTGGTGCCGGGCGCGGTCGGCATCGACCCGAAGGCCGTGGCGGCCCGCCAGCAGGGCGTCTCGGCCACGGCCCGCGGCAATGTCGAGCGCTGGCTGCGGGGCATGAAAGGCTGCACCGTGCTGACCGGGCACGCCCGCTTCCAGGGGCCGCGCACCGTGGCGGTGAACGGCGAGGTGCTGGAGGCCGAGCGGATCTTCATCAACGTCGGCGGGCGCGCCCGCGTGCCGGACCTGCCGGGGATCGACCGGATCCCGTACCTCACCAACACCACGATGCTGCAGCTCGACACCCTGCCGGAGCACCTCGTGGTGGTGGGCGGCAGCTACATCGGGCTCGAATTCGCGCAGATCTACCGGCGCTTCGGCAGCGCCGTGACGGTGATCGAGCAGGGGCCGCGCCTGATCGCCCGCGAGGATCCGGACGTCTCGGAGGCCGTCGCCGACATCCTCGCCCGCGAGGGGATCGGCCTGCGGCTGAACGCGGCCTGCATCCGCCTCGCGCCGCATCCGGACGGCGTCGCGGTCGCGGTGGACTGCACCGACGGCCCGCCGGAGGTGGTCGGCTCGCACGTGCTGCTCGCCGTCGGCCGCCGGCCGAACACGGACGACCTCGGGCTGGAGGCCGCCGGCATCGCCACCGACGCGAACGGCACCATCCGCGTGGGCGAGGATCTGCAGACCACCGTGCCGGGCGTCTACGCGCTCGGCGACTGCAACGGGCGCGGCGCCTTCACGCACACCGCCTACAACGACTTCGAGATCGTGGCGGCGAACCTCCTCGACGGCGCCTCGCGCCGGGTGAGCGACCGCGTCTCGGCCTACGCGCTCTACACCGACCCGCCGCTCGGCCGGGTCGGGCTGACGGAGGCGCAGGTGCGCGCGACGGGGCGCCCGGCCCTGATCGGCACGCGCCCGATGACGCGGGTCGGCCGCGCGGTCGAGAAGAGCGAGACGCTCGGCTTCATGAAGGTGCTGGTCGATGCCGAGAGCCGGGCGCTGCTCGGCGCGGCGATCCTCGGCACCGCGGGCGACGAGGCCGTGCACGGCATCCTCGACATGATGCATGCGGGCGCCGCCGCGCCGGTGCTGCAATGGGCCGTGCCGATCCATCCGACCGTCTCGGAGCTGATCCCGACATTGCTCGGCGACCTGCGGCCGCTGGTGTGATCGGCTGCTGGGCCGTGCCGCTCGTTGGCGGCCGACGCGGGGAGGCGCCGGGGCGCCTCCGGGCAGGGGCCGGGCGAAGGACGATGGCGTGACACCGGAGGGCCAGGGCATGTGGAGAATCGTCGGGTCGGGCCGGGCCACCCGTCGCCCTGCCGCATCCATTCCGTCGGCCGAGACGGGCCGGCCGACGCGCCGCCGCCTCGTCCAGCAGATGGCGGGCGCCGCCGCGGCGGCGCTGGCGCCGTCGGCCGTGCGGGCCGCACCGGCGCTCCCGCAGCCCGACACGCTGGAGCCGGGCGTCCTGCGGATCGGCACCTACTTCGTCAATCCGCCCTTCGAGTTCATCGCCGATGGGAAGAAGGTCGGGTTCGAGGTCGATCTGCTGGACGAGATCGCCCAGCAGCTCGGCCTGCGCCCCGACTTCGTCGACACGCGCTGGGAGACCATCCTCCAGGAGATGCAGGAGCGCCGCTACGACTGCATCGTCGGCGGGATCACCATCACCCCGGAACGGCGGCGCACGCTCGCGTGGTCGGAGCCGTACATGACCACGACGCTGAGCCTCGTGGTCGATGCCGCGGCCTCGCCGCCGGGCACGACCCTGGACGACCTGAGAGGCGCCCGCGTCGGGGTGCAGGCGGCCACGACCGACTACGACGCGGCGCTCGCCATGCAGAAGGCCGGCCGGATCGGCGAGGTCAAGGTCTACCCCTTCGCGCAGATCGCCGACGCGATGAGCGACCTGACGGCCGGCCGCGTGAAGGCGGTGATGAAGGTCTATCCGGTCGCCGCGTGGTTCGTCCGGCGGACGCCGACGCTGCGCATCCTCGCGCAGGTTCCCGACGATCCCCAGCCGCTGGGCATCGGCTTCAGCCCGGGCACGGCCGGCAGCATCAACAGCCTTATGGTGGCCGTGGATGCGGCTCTCGCCGACATGCAGCGGGACGGCCGCTACGCCGCCATCGCGCAGCGCTGGGATCTGGCGTGACGGGGCGCTTCTCCGGCCGCGCCTGCCGGCGCCGCGCCGTCCCGATCGGGCCGGCCGGCCCTGCACGTGCAGGCGTCCCGCATCATCCTCGGCCGGGACGATGGGCCACGCCGCGCCGGCCCAGCCTTGAGCGTTGATGCCCAAGACGGCGCGCAAGGGCGCGCGACGATCGGCTGAAGGTTCATCGATGCGCGAGACCGAGGCGTATGGTCCCGAGGAGCGGGCGGCGGTGCTGGAGCGCCAGCGCACCCTCAAGATGGCGAGGTCCGCCCATGCCTACGTCCGGGGCAACACCCTGAAGTTCTACGAGTGGCTGGACGGCCTGTCCCGCGGCACCCTCCCCGAGGGGCCGCCGGTCTGGATCTGCGGCGACTGCCATCTCGGCAATCTGGGCCCCCTCGCGGGCGCGGACGGCCGGGTCGACATCCAGGTCCGCGATCTCGATCAGACCGTCATCGGCAACCCGACGCACGATCTCGTGCGCCTGGGGCTGTCGCTGGCCAGCGCGGCGCGCGGCTCGAACCTGCCCGGAATCGTGACCGCCCGCATGCTGGAGGAGATGGTCCGCGGCTATGCGCTGGGTCTGGGCACCGCGGAGTCGGGCGAGGCGCCGCCCGAGCCGGACGTGGTGCGGGTGGTTCGGCGCCGTGCCCTCGGGCGGCACTGGAAGCACCTCGCCCGTGAGCGCCTGAAGGACGTGGAGCCGTCGATCCCGCTCGGGCGCAAGTTCTGGGCGCTCGGCGGCGACGAGCGCGCGGTGCTCCACGACCTCTTCCGGGGGGAGGAGGTGCGCCGTCTCGTGCTGACGCTGAACGGACGCAGCGAAGCGGCCGGCCTCCGCCTCATCGACGCCGCCTACTGGATGAAGGGCTGCAGTTCGCTCGGCTTCCTGCGCTACGCCGCGCTGGTGCGGATCGAGGAGCCCGAGGGCAAGCGCTGTCTGGCGCTCGTCGACCTCAAGGAGGCCGTTGCGCCCGCGGCCCCGGCCGCGCCGGGCGCGGCGATGCCGGCGGATCCCGCCGAGAGGGTCGTGGCCGGCGCGCGGTCGCTCTCGCCCAACCTGGGCGAACGCATGCTGCCGGTGCAGGTTCTCGGCAAACCGGTCGTGATGCGCGAATTGCTGCCGCAGGACCTGAAGCTCGACGTGGACCAGTTCAGCCGCGAGGAGGCGGTGCGGGCGGCCCACTATCTCGCCTACGTGGTCGGCAAGGCCCACGGCCGGCAGATGGACGAGGCGGCCCGCGCCGACTGGCGCGCCGAGGTCATGCGGGATCTGCGCGGGGCCGAGCGGGCCCCGTCCTGGCTCTGGTCGAGCGTGGTCGAACTCGCCGGCCGTCACGAGGTCGGCTACCTGCAGCACTGCCGCCTCCACGCCGGCCGGGAGGCCGCCTGACCCGGGATCCGGGCGGTCCGTTCGGAGCCCGGATCGGGCCGTCCGGGCGCGTCCATCGGCTGCCCGGCCGAGCTTCATCGTCGTGTCATGGGACGCCTCTACGCGTCCGAGCCTAGGGGGGAGCGCGAGAACCCGGCCGGGGTAACGGCCGTCGGCGCGGCGTCTCCCGGGCATCGCGACGAGAACCGACATGGCCAACTACACGCTCCAGCTCCTGCACATGTCGGACGGCGAGGGCTCCACCCTCACGCCGCAGACCGCTCCGATCATGGGCGCGCTGATCGACCGATTCGACAATCAGTACGCCAACACGCTGGTGCTGGCCGGCGGCGACAACTTCATCCCCGGGCCGTTCCTCACCGCCGGTGCCGACCCGGCGCTCAACGGCGTCGTCGGCGCGACCGCCCTCGGCCGGCCCGACATCGCGATCTACAACGCCTTCGGGGTCCGGGCCTCGACCATCGGCAACCACGAGTTCGATCTCGGCTCGGCGACCTTCGCGGACGCGATCACGCCGGCCGGCGCCTGGGTGGGCGCGCGCTTCCCCTACCTCTCGGCCAACCTCGACTTCTCGGGCGATTCGGCCCTGCGCGGGCGCGTCACGGCGGGCGGGCAGCAGGCCTCGGCGATCCCCGGTCGCATCGCCCCCTCGACGATCGTGACGATCAACGGCGAGCGCATCGGCATCGTCGGCGCTACCACCCAGGTGCTGGAGCGCATCTCCTCGCCCACCGGGACCGAGGTCAACGGCTTCCCCAAGGCCGGCGAGCCGGGCGACAACCAGACCGAGCGGGACGACATGGCGCTGCTGGCCAGCCAGCTCCAGCCGGTCATCGACGGCCTGATCGCCCAGGGCGTCAACAAGGTCGTCCTCGACAGCCACCTGCAGCTGCTGCCGAACGAGCAGGCCCTGGCGCCGTTGCTGCGCGGCGTCGACATCATCCTGGCGGCGGGCTCGCACACCCGGCTGGGCGATGCCACCGACCGTCCGGCGGCCTTTCCGGGGCACGACGCCACCTATGCGGGTCCCTACCCGATCCAGACCGCGGGCGCGGACGGCGCCCCGACGCTGATCGTCGCCACCGACAGCGAATCCACCTATCTCGGCCGCCTCGTGATCGATTTCGACGAGGCCGGCCGCCTCATCCCGGGCAGCCTCAACCCGGCCGTCACCGGCTCCTACGCCTCGACCCAGGCGAATCTCCAGGCCGCCTACGGCAGCGACGTCGGCCAGGCCTTCGCGGCGGGCTCGATCGGCGCCCGGGTGCAGCAGATCACCGGCGCCATCGATTCGGTGATCCGCACCAAGGAGAGCAACGTCTACGGCTTCACCGACGTCTATCTGGAGGGTGACCGCGCCTTCGGGCGCGCCCAGGAGACCAACCTCGGCGACCTCTCGGCGGATGCCAACGCCGCCGCGGCGGCCCGCGCCCTGCCCAACCAGCGCTTCTTGGTGTCGCTGAAGAACGGCGGCGGCATCCGCGCCTCGATCGGTGCGGTGGATGCCGGCGGCGGCAACGACCCGAATGCCGGCGCCAAGCTGCCGCCGCTCGCCAACCCGGCCGCCGGCAAGCCGGAGGGCGGCGTCTCGCAGCTCGACACCGAGAACGCCCTGCGCTTCGACAACAAGCTGATGGTGTTCGACACCACGCCGCAGGGGCTGCTCAACATCCTCAACTACGGCGCGGGCCTCGCTCCCGGCAACGGCGGCTACCCGCAGATCGGCGGCGTGAAGTTCTCCTACGATCCCTCGCAGCCGGCCGGCTCGCGGGTGCGCAGCGTCGCGCTCACGGACGAGGCCGGCACGGTGATCGCCCGGGTGGTGGAGAACGGCCAGGTCGTAGCCGGCGCGCCCGCGACCATCAGCGTGGTCTCGCTCAACTTCACGGCCAATGGCGGCGACGGCTACCCGACGAAGCAGAACGGCGACAACTTCCGCTACCTGCTCGCGGATGGCACGCTCTCGGCCCCGGTGGACGAGGCGCTCGACTTCACCGCGCCCGCCAACCTGCCGGCGAACGTGGTGGGCGAGCAGGCGGCCTTCTCGCAGTACCTGCGCGCCCGCTACCCCACCGCCGACCGCTCCTACGCCACGCCCGACACGCCGGCGAGCGAGGACCTGCGCATCCAGAACCTGAGCGCGCGGGCCGACACGGTCTTCAACTCGGGACGCTTCGGCACGGGCGGCAACGACAGCCTCACGGGCACCGCCGAGGCCGACGAGATCTTCGGCTACGACGGCAACGACAGCCTGTCCGGTGCGGCCGGCAACGACGTCATCCAGGCGGGCGCGGGCGCGGATCAGGCGTTCGGCCAGGACGGCGACGACACGGTTCAGGGCGGGGCCGGCAACGACTTCGTCTCGGGCGGCTTCGGCGCCGACAGCGTGCTGGGCGAGGCCGGCAACGACCTCGTGTTCGGCGACGACGACGACGACTTCGCCGATGGCGGCGCCGGCAACGACAGCGTGCGCGGCGGCAGCGGCAGCGATCGGGTCTTCGGCTCGGCCGGCGACGACCAGGTCTACGGCGAGGCCGGCAACGACTTCGTGGGCGCGGGCGAGGGCAACGACTTCGGCTCGGGCGGCTTCGGCAACGACGAGGTGCACGGGGAGCTGGGCAACGACCTGCTGTTCGGGGACGACGGCGACGACGGCGTCTACGGCGGGGCGGGCGACGACCGGCTCTACGGCGGCACGGGCCGGGACCTGCTGAGCGGGGAATCGGGCAACGACCAGCTGTTCGGCGAGCAGGAGGCGGACGTGCTGCTGGGCGGGTCGGGCGACGATTATCTGTCGGGCGGGGTGGGCGACGACCAGCTGTTCGGGGGCGAGGGAGCGGACCTTCTGTTCGGCAACGCGGGCAACGACGCGCTGGCGGGTGGCCTGGGGTCGGACGTGTTCGCGCTGGGCCGCGGGGACGGGTCCGACGTGATCCGGGACTTCGTGACGGGCGGTTCGGAGCGGGACGTGATCGCGTTCAACGGGGGCGTGTTCGCGTCGTTCGCGGCGGTGCAGGCGGCGGCGCGTCAGGAGGGCTCCGACGCGGTGATCGCCTACGGGACGGGCGACACGGTCACGCTGCAGAACGTGCAGGCCGCCAGCCTCTCGGCCGCCAACTTCACCCTCGCCTGATCGGGGCCAGCCCCGTCACCTGAACCCCCCGGGCCCGCGGCTCTGCCGCGGGCCCCCTGCGCTTTCCGCGCGGCGGCCCACCCTCGGATCGGATGCTCTCGATGACCACGGCTCCCCACGTCCTGGCCAATGGCGACTTCACGCAGACCTGGAGCAACGCCGGCCTGATCACCGCGGACGACAATTGGTCGGGGGTCCCGAGCATCGTCGGCTATCGGGGCGACGACGTCACGGCGCTCGTCGGCGCCGATCCCCAGACGCTGACCGGCGACGGCACCGTCGTGGTGGACGTCAACGCCAACCAGACCAGCCCCAACACCTTCACGACCGGCGGCGTGGCGGAGTTCGCCCTGGCGAACCCGACCGTGGCGCTGGCCGGCTCCGGCACCGCGGATGCCCCGAGCCTCGTCCTCTACCTCGACTCGCGCGGGCGCTCGAACGTCACGGTCTCCTACACCCTGCGCGACCTCGAGACCGGCGCCGACAACGCCGCCCAGGCGGTGGCGCTGCAATACCGCCTCGGCGACACCGGCGCCTGGACCAACGTGCCGGCCGCCTTCGTGGCCGACGCCACCGCCGGGCCGAACGCCGCCGGCCCCGACACCCGGGTCCAGGCGGTGCTGCCGGCCGCCGCGAACGACCAGGCCAACCTGCAGGTGCGGGTGATCACCGCCAACGCCACCGGCAACGACGAGTGGGTCGGCATCGACGACATCGGCGTCACCAGCAGCGCCGGGACGGCGCCCGCGCCGACGGCTCCCACCCTGCTCGCCCCCGCGGCCTCGCTGGCCGGGTCCGCAACGGCGCCGATCGGCACCGGAAGCCTCACGCTCACCCGCCTCGGCGCGATCGCCGCCTCCGGCACCAACACCGCCGATGGCGGCGCCGAGGTCGTGACCTTCGATCGCGCCACCGCCCGGCTCTTCACGCTGAACGCCCGGGACGGGCGCATCGACGTGACCCGGATCGGCGCGGACGGCGCGCTCACCGGCGTCGGCGCAATCGCGCTAACCGCCCTGCCCGGCTACGGCGCCGCGAACACGGTGGCGGTCCGCAACGGCGTCGTGGCGGTGGGCTACCAGAACGCCGATCCGCGCCAGAACGGCGCCGTGGCCTTCTTCGACGCCGCGAGCCTCGCCTCGCTGCGCGCGCCGGTCGCGGTCGGCAACCTGCCCGACCAGCTCAGCTTCAACGCCGACGGCACCAAGATCCTGGTCGCCAACGAGGGCGAGCGCGCCACCGTGGGTGGCACCGCCGTCAACCCCAACGGGTCGGTCTCGCTGATCGACCTCTCGGGCGGCGTCGCCGCCGCCACGGTCTCGACCTTCGATTTCGGCACGCTCGCCGGCCAGGAAGCGGCCCTGCGCGCGGCCGGCGTGCGGCTGCCGCCCGGCGCCGGCGCCATCGCCGACATCGAGCCCGAATACACCACGATCAGCGGCACCACCGCCTACGTGACGCTGCAGGAGGCGAACGCGGTCGCGGTGTTCGACATCGCCGGCGCGGCGCCGGTGCTGCGCGCCATCAAGCCGCTCGGCGCCATCGACCTCTCGCTGCCGGGCAACGAGCTCGACGCCTCGGACGACGGCCCGGCGACCGCGGCCTCGATCCGCCTGCGCAACGAGCCGGTCTCCGGCCTGCCGATGCCGGACGCCATCGCCTCCTTCACGGCGCCGGACGGCCGGGTCTACTTCGTCACCGCCAACGAGGGCGACGCGCGCAGCGACGACAGCGACGTGGCGCGCCTCTCCACCCGCACCCTCGACCCCACCGCCTTCCCGAACCGCGCCACCCTGCAGCAGGCCTCCGAACTCGGGCGCCTCAACGTCTCGACCATCGACGGCGACACCGACGGCGACGGCGACCTCGACCGCATCGTGACCTTCGGCGGGCGCGGCATCTCGATCTTCCGCCAGGAATCCGATGGCACCATCACCAAGGTGCGCGAGACCGGGGGCGAGTTCGAAAAGATCATCGCCCGGGATTTCCCGGCGATCTTCAACCAGAACCAGGGCAACGGCCAGGTCGACGACCGCTCGGACGACAAGGGGCCGGAGCCCGAGGGCGTCACCATCGGCACGGTGGCCGGGCGGACCTACGCCTTCGTCGGCCTGGAGCGGGTCGGCGGGGTGATGGTCTACGACGTGACGGTGCCGGCGGAAGCCCGCTTCGTCACCTACCAGCCGCCCGCGAGCGGGCGCACCGACGCGGCCCCCGAGGTGCTGAACTTCATCTCCGCCGCCGACAGCCCGACCGGCCAGGCACTCGTCGTCTCGGCCAACGAGGTCGGCAACACCACGACCGTCTACCAGGCCGCCCCGGTGCTCACCGCGATCCCGCTGATCCAGGGCACGGGCGCGGCCTCGGCGCTCGCCGGGCAGAATGTGACGACCTCCGGCATCGTCACGGCGGTGGCGAGCAACGGCTTCTACCTCCAGGATCCCACCGGCGACGGCAACGCCGCCAGTTCGGACGGCCTGTTCGTGTTCACGGGCAGCCGCCCCTCGGTCGCGGCCAGCGATGCCGTGCTGGTCGGCGGGCAGGTGCAGGAATTCATGCCGTCCGGGGCCGCGCGCGGCTCGCTCTCGGTCACGCAGATCGGCGCGAACCCGAGCGTCAGCATCCTCTCGCGCGGCAACGCGCTCCCGGCCGCGGCGCGGATCGGCGGCGCGGGCAACCTGCAGCCTCCGACCGAGGACCTCGCGGCCGGCAACACCTTCTGGGAATCGCTGGAGGGCATGCGCGCCACCGTCACGGCGCCGCTCGCCACCGGCCCGACCAACAATTTCGGCGAGATCTTCGCGGTCGCGGCCGGCGGCGCGGGCGCGACCGGGCTCAACCCCGGCGGCGACCTGCTGATCCGCGGCGGCAACCCGGTGCTGGGCTTCACCAACACGGTCGGCGGCGACTTCAACCCGGAGCGCATCCGCCTCGACCCGGGCCTCGGCGTCACCCTGCCGACCATCGACACGGGCACGCGCTTCAACGACGTCACGGGCGTCGTCAATTACAGCTTCGGCAATTACGAGGTGGTGGCGACCGCCCCCGTCACGGTCGCGACGCCGAGCCCGCGGGTGAAGACCGGCGGCACGCTGACGGGCGACGCCGACAGTCTGCTCGTCGCGAGCTACAACGCCGAGAACCTCGATCCCACGGACGGCCCGGCGCGCTTCACCACCATCGCCTCGGAGGTGCTGGGCCGGCTGAACGCGCCCGACGTCATCGCGCTCCAGGAGATCCAGGACAACGACGGGCCGGGCAACACCGCCTCCACCGTCACCTCGGCCTCGCAGACGCTGCAGCGGATCGTGGACGCGGTGGCGGCGGCCGGCGGACCGGCTTACGCCTTCGTCGACAACACCTTCATCGGCGACGACACCAACGGCGGTGAGCCCGGCGGCAACATCCGCACCGCCTTCCTGTACCGCACCGACCGGGTGAGCCTCGTGCCGAACTCCGCCCGCACCATCGCGGCGGACGGCATCCCGATCACCTCGGGCAGCTACACCGACCAGCAGACCAACCCGAACAATCCCTTCTTCGGCTCCCGCCCGCCGCTCGCGGCCGACTTCGTCTTCAACGACGAGACCGTGACGGTGGTGAGCAACCACTTCACCTCGAAGGGCGGCAGCGGCGCCCTGTTCGGCTCCGAGCAGCCCCCCTTCGACGCCGGGCAGGTCGCGCGCGCCGCGCAGGCCCAGGCGGTCAACACCTTCGTGGACGGGCTCCTCGCGAGGAACGCCCAGGCCCGTGTGATCGTGGCCGGCGACCTCAACGACTTCGGCTTCGAGGAGCCGCTGGCGGTGATCAAGGGTGAGGCCACGCTCACCGGCTACACCCAGGCCGGGACCGGCGCGACGCTGACCCGCGGCGGCACCGCGGTGCTGAGCGACCTGCAGGATTCGCTGCCCGAGAACCAGCGCTACGATTACGTGTTCGAGGGCAACGCCCAGACCCTCGACCACATGCTGGTGACGGCGGCGCTCGGCTCCGGCGCGCAGTTCGAGGTGGTCCACATCAACGCCGACTTCGCCGACCAGACCAGCGACCACGATCCCCTCCTGGCCCGCTTCCGCATCCCGGCGGTGGGTCGCGCGGTGACCGGCACGGCGCAGGCCGACACGCTGACCGGCGGCGCGGGCGCCGACACCATCCAGGGCGGCGCCGGCAACGACGTCATCCAGGCGGGCGCGGGGGCGGATCAGGCGTTCGGGCAGGACGGCGACGACACGGTCCTGGGCGGGGCCGGCAACGACTTCGTCTCGGGCGGCTTCGGCGCCGACAGCGTGCTGGGCGAGGCCGGCAACGACCTCGTGTTCGGCGACGACGACGACGACGTCGCCGATGGCGGGGCCGGCAACGACTTCGGCTCGGGCGGCTTCGGCGCCGACAAGGTGCCCGGTGAGCCAGGCAACGACCTCTTGTTCGGAGACGACGACGACGACGTCGCCGATGGCGGGGCCGGCAACGACTTCGGCTCGGGCGGCTTCGGCAACGACGAGGTGCACGGGGAGCTGGGCAACGACCTGCTGTTCGGGGACGACGGCGACGACGGCGTCTACGGCGAGGCGGGCGACGACCGGCTCTACGGCGGCACGGGCCGGGACCTGCTGAGCGGGGACGCGGGCAACGACCAACTGTTCGGCGAGCAGGAGGCGGACGTGCTGCTGGGTGGCGCGGGCGCCGACTACCTGTCGGGCGGGGTGGGCGACGACCAGCTGTTCGGGGGCGAGGGGGCGGACCTTCTGTTCGGCAACGCGGGCAACGACGCGCTGGCGGGTGGCCTGGGGTCGGACGTGTTCGCGCTGGGCCGCGGGGACGGGTCCGACGTGATCCGGGACTTCGTGACGGGCGGTTCGGAGCGGGACGTGATCGCGTTCAACGGGGGTGTGTTCGCGTCGTTCGCGGCGGTGCAGGCGGCGACGCGTCAGGAGGGCTCGGACGCGGTGATCGCCTACGGGACGGGCGACACGGTCACGCTGCAGAACGTGGAGGCCGCCAGCCTCTCGGCCGCCAACTTCACCCTCGCCTGACCGGGGCCAGCCCCAGACGATCCACTAATGGCCGCCACACCGGTGCGACCCACCGGTGTGGCGGTGGGCCGCGCCGGCCTCGGTGTTCGAGAGACGCTCGGCAGGCAGGGAATGCGGCGGGTCTTCCGGGCCGAGGCGGGCTGGCGGGGCCCGCAGAGGAGTCGGCCCTGCCGGGATGAGGTCGTGGGACGGCGTGAACCTGCGAACTCAGTCAAGCACCCTCGCGCACACCCCTTTTCCTGAACGACTGAAGCGTCAGCGAAAGGAGATCCGGGAACCAGGATAGATGGTCCGCGAAGCGGCTCTGTATTGGCGCCTTTGCAGACACAAAGACGCTTCGCGACTTTTTGCGCTGGTTCCCGGATCTCCTTCCGCTTCGCTCCAGTCGTCCGGGAAAGGGGTGAGTTGGGACGGGCTGTTCCACCGCGCGGTACGGCGTTGCACCGGTCGTGTCCGTGTCGCGCGGCAGCGTCGGCCGCTTCCGTGAATGGGGCCGCAGGGTCCCTACCCTCCCCCCGACGGCCCGCCACGGCCTCCCGCGACGCGCACGCGTTACCGCGTCCTGGCGAAGGTCGGCAGGCCGTCAGCGACGACGTCCCAGGCCAGTCTTTCGGCAAGAAAGGTATGATCGCGCGGCGGCACGCGCTCCGGCTCGTCGAGGCTCGCCGTCGTGACGTCGATCTCGTCCGGCGCGGCATCGCTCTCGTAGGTGAGCGAGGTGCCGCACGTGCCGCAGAAGGTCCGGGTCGCGCGGGCGCTCGACCGCACCGGCTTCGGCGCGCCCGCCGTCCAGCGCAAAGCCGCGCGCGGCACGCTGAACCACGCCACCGAGGCCGCGCCCACGATGCGGCGGCAATCGGCGCAATGGCAGATCGTCGCGTGGAACGGCGCGGCATCCGCCTCGTAACGAACCGCGCCGCAATGGCAGCCACCCCGCAGCATGAACGCCTCTCCCGTGTGCGACCCCGCTCCGGCACGGACCTTCGCGCCCGCCCGGTCGAGGAGGATGGCCTCACTGGCGGCCCGGTCGTCGCTCGGCCGCATTCCGGCTCGTCCGATCGCCTGCGCGAACCCACCCGCATCCTGCACCGCGGCGGCCTGATCGCGAAATGTTCCGCGTGCGCGTATTGCGGTGCACCGGGCTGATCGCCGCACTGCAACAACAGCCGCCGCCGATTATGTTCTGCACATGTCCAGCCTGCACAAGCGCTCCGCCGCCCGCCTCCCCACTCCCGATCACCCGCCGCTGGTGCCGCCCGGCCTCCAGGCCGGCTACGCCGAGGCGATGGCCAGGATCCCGCGCGTGCGCCTCGATGGCGAACGCCCGACGAAGACGGCCGAGACCCTGCCGGCCGTGAGTTCGTTCTACGCCTGACCGCGGCCCGCGCGATGACCCGGCCCGGGCCGGGTGACCACAACCGGCCGAGCGCCGAAGCCCCGTAGCCGGAAATCGTCGCATGGGGCGCAAAGGGGAGACGCGCCTCCCTCCTGCCCGCGCAAGCGGTGGAACGCTGCCGGTGGCCGGGCCGGATCAGGCCCTCGGCTCCGCAGGTCCCTGCCGAAGAACGTCGAGCCGGTACTCGTCCGTCCGCGCCTGGTGGACGAGGGTCAGGAACGGCGCCGTCCGGTCGATGAGGATCTGCGCCGCCTCGTCGCCCGTGAGCGGGTAGTGCGTCTCGCCCGTCCAGTGGACCAGCACGACGTCCCCGCCGGGCCGCAGGCTGTCGCGCAGGCACTCCGCCAAGCGCCCGACATCGGCCGCGTCGAGATAGTAGACGACCTCCGACAAGAGGATCAGGTCGAAGCCGCCCGCCGGCCACGCGCCCGGGACCTGGGCTTGCACGAAGCGCACATGGGCGAGGTCCCGGCAGCGGGCGCGGGCCTGGTCCAGGGCCGCCTCGGCCACGTCGAGGGCGACGAGCGCGTCGCAGCGCTCGGCCAGCCGGCGCGTCAGCACGCCGATGGAGCAGCCGACCTCCAGGGCGGCGGCGTAGCGGGGCCGCGGCAGCGCCGCGAGCGTCGCGGCGTACTTGGCGCGCTCGTAGGCGCTCGTGGCGAAGCGCCAGGGGTCGGGATCCGCCGCGTAGCGCTCCTCGAAGTAGTCCGGCGGCAGCGAGGCGGTGTAGCGGGTCACGCGGGCACCTCCAGGAAGATCTCGAAGGGCTGGGCGAAGCGCTCCAGCATGGAGGCGTCGAGGCGAAACCCCTCCGGGTCGTCGTCGATCAGGTCCGTGGTCTGCGAGCGGTGCGCCGCGACGGCCGAGGCCTTGGCGGCGCGCTGCCCGGAGATGTCGAGGCGCACGCCCCGCGGGGGCGCGCCGACCTCGGTGTCGCCCGGCAGGCTCCAGCCCCAGACCGGATAGGCGAAGAGGCGCACGGCCGGAAGGCGGCGGCGCGCGAGCCCCGCCAGGGCCGCGCACGCCTGGTGGTCGCAATGCGGATCCCGCGCCCAGGTCACGAACAGGGCGCCCGCCCCGCAGGCGCGGGCCGCCGCCGCGATGGCCTCGGCTGCCGCCTCCGCCGCCGGGCCGGTGGCCGGCACGGCGCGGTCGGGCAGGCGCAGGAAGCCGATCTGCTCCGCGGCGAGCCCCAGCGCCCGCGCGGCGGCGCGCGTCTCCTCCTCCCGCAGGTCCCGCAGGCGCGCGGGCGGGTAGCTCGGCGAGTTCGGGTGCGAGCCGACGCCGTCGCTTACCACGACGAGGCGCACCGGCAGGCCACGGGCGCAGGCCTGCGCGATCAGCCCGCCGCAGCCGAGACTCTCGTCGTCGGGATGCGGCGCCACCACCACGAGCCCGCGCCCGCCGGTGAGGTCGTCGAGGGCCGCGAAGGGAAGCGCCTCCGCGGCCGTCAGGAAGGCGTCGGCCCGCATCTCTCGTCGCTCCAGAGGTCGCCGGCACTGCCGCCGGCCCCGAGGATCTCGGCCGCAGCCGTGGTGAGCGCCCGGTCCGGCGCGGGCTGGCGCAGGTAGGTGGCGAGGTCGCGCGACAGCCGCTCCAGCCGGTGCCCGCGCAGGAAGCCCGGCAGCCCGACCGAGCGCTGGGCGAGCTGCAGCACGTCGAGGCCCGCCCGCTCGACCGCGAGCCGGGCGAGGTTGACGTAGGCCACGATGCGCTCGGGCGGCAGCGTCCCCGCGGCGACGAGGCCCGCCGCGCGCCGCACCCAGAGCCGCGCGCCCTCGACCGCGATGGCGCCCTCGCCGAGCCGGGCGAGCTGGTGCGGGTCCGCCCCGCGCCCGGCCGCGGCGAGGTGCCCGCGCCACGCATCGAACACCGCCTCGATCCCGCCTAGCTGCACCGCCGCGAAGCGCCACGCGCCGCCCGAGAAATGCGGCTGGCGGTGGTAATCGTCCGGCCCGCCGAGCACGGCCTCGCGCGGCACGACGAGGCCGGTGAGATCGACCGTGCCGGTGGCCGAGGCCCGCATCCCCTGCGCCTGCCACGCCGAAAGATCCGCCCGGGTGCCGGGTGCGAGCGGCACGACCAGCATCAGCGGCGCGTCGGCCGGCGCCCGCCGCGCCGTGACGAGGGCGCGGGTGACCCGGCCCGCCCCCGACGCGAAGGTCTTCACCCCGGCGAGGGCGACACCCCCGGGGCATTCGGCCAGCGTCAGGCCGGCCGCGGGCGGCTCGGTGTTCCAGACCCCGAACAGGTGGCCGTCGAGGGCGTCCCCGAACAGGCGCTCGCGCTGGCGGGCATCGCCGTAGCGCGCGATGAGGTCGAGCGCGTTGACATGGCCCTCGTAGAGCCGCCCGAGGGCGAGACTGCCGGAGCCGACGAGGCGCAGGACCTCGGCCAGCGCCCCGGCATCGGCTTCCTCGCCCAGGCCCGCTCCCCCCTCTGCGGAGGGGACCGGTGCGGCGAGCAGGCCGAGGCGGGCGAGGTCGGCGACGTCCTCGGCCGGAAATCCGTCGTCGCGGTCCTCGGCGCCGGCCCGCGCCTCGGCCGACGCGGCGACCGCCCGCGCGGACGCTAGCGCGTCGCACGCGAGGGTGGGCGGGGTCCTCTGGTCCATGCACCTCCTCCCGTCAGGCCGCCCCGGCGGCGACCTGCTCGACCGTGCGGCCGGTCAGGACCGACCGCGGCAGTTCGTCCAGGATATCCGGGTCGCCGGGCCCGCGCGCCGCGCCGTCGCGCGACTTCACCAGCAGCCATGCGGTCTGCCGCGCGCGCGGACCGGCCTTCAGGCGCATCAGGCGCCAGCGCCCGGTCAGCTTCACGCCGTGCAGGGTGAAGGCGAGGGACCCGGCCGCGAGCGCCGCGGCGGGGTCGCCGTCGGGCTCCCAGGTGCCGCGATCCCACAGCAGCACCGCACCCGCGCCGTAGCGGCCGGGGGCGATCACGCCCTCGAAATCGGCGTAGTCCAGCCCGTGATCCGCGACCGCGACGGCGAGGCGGCGCTCGCCCGCGACGAGGCTCGGACCCTTCGTCACCGCCCAGCTCTTCAGCACGCCGCCAACCTCCAGGCGAAAATCGTAGTGCAGCCGGCGCGCCGCGTGCTTCTGAACCCGGTAGGCCAGGGACGCCGCGTCAGGCATTGCCGGGCCGCTCCACGGGGCGCGGACCGGCCGTGCCGGCGGCCGGCTCGGGCGCCGACAGGCCGCGCCCCCACCGAAAGACGCGGCCGGCAACCCGCAGCGCGGCCAGCACCGCGCGGGCGCGTCGGATCTGCGCGGGAAGCTCCGAGGGCCGCAACGGCCGATAGCCGAGCCGGGGGCTGACCTGCTCGACCGCGGCCAGAACGGCGCCCAGCGAAGCCAGTTCCGCGACTTCACGGGCCTGCGCCGCCCGGATCCCCAGCCAGGGCGCCCACAGGCGGGTGCGGCTGAGCCGGCCGGCGGCATGGAGCCGACGGAGCCGGCGCCGCCACGCGAACCGGACCAGGGCGAGCGGCAGCGATTCCAGGCGCGGGTCGCAGGGGCTCTCGGGCACCTTGCAGCGCAGCCGCATCGTGTCCGCCGCGCCGCCCGGCGCGCGCCCGTCCAGCCGGCCGGAGGTGACCATGAGCACGCCCGGGTCGTGGCGCACGCGCACGTCGCTCGACAGGAGCGACGACACGAAGGCCCGATCCTCGCCGACCGCCAGCGGCGGCATGCCGCCGACCTGCCGGTAGGCCGCGAGGCGCACCGCGAGTGTCGCGCCCGAGGTGGTCCAATGGCGCGGCCAAGGGTCGTGCGGCAGCGGATCGATGCACGCCTCCAGCTCCACCAGCAGGGCCTCGTAGGCCCCCTCCAGCCGTCCGCGGGCGTGGAGGGAGGCCGGCAGGCGCGCGGCGTCGACGGGGTCGAGCGCGATCCGCCCCGCCACGGCCTCGACCCCCGCCGCGAGGGCGGCGAGGTTGCGCGCCACCCAGTCGGCCGGCGCCAGGCAATCGGCGTCCGTGGTCAGGATGATGCCGCCGGCCGCCCCCTCCTCCTCCAGCCATCCCGCCGCGGCCTCCATGGCCTCGCGGCGCGCCCAGCCGGCCGTCGCCCCGGCGCAATCCCGCTCGATCACGCGCAGGCGGAAGGGCAGATCGGGGGCGCGGGCCGCGACCACCCGGGCGGTGTCGTCGGTGCAGTTGTTGAGGAACAGGACCACGCCAAGCCCGCCCGTCCCGAGCCCGTCCTGCCCGGCGAAGGCGTCGAGGCAGGGCCCGATCCGCTCGGCCTCGTTGCGGACCGGGACGGCGATCACCGCCGTCAGCGTCGATGGTGGGTCGGCCTCTCGTCGCGTCGGACGGAACTCTGGCTCGGGCACGAAGGGTCTCCGGCGGGCCGCGTGGGGACCGCGGGCGACCGGACAACGAACTTAGGACATCTTTCTCCCACGTCCCCGACTGCGACCAAATCGACCGCGGGCAGGGGCCGCCGCGGTCCCGCGGCCCCGCCTGGCCTGCTACGGCGTCAGCCCGGCCGTCTTCAGCCTGTCGGCGAGGCGCGGATACACCTTGAGGGCGTTGCCGGCGTAGATCTGCGCCCGGTCCGCGTCCGAGAGCGGGGCCGCCTCGACGTAGCGCTTGGTGTCGTCGTAGGCGTGGCCGGTCTCGGGATCGACGCCGTTGACCGCGCCCACCATCTCCGAGGCGAACAGCACGTTCTCGCGCGGCACGACCTTCAGCAGCAGGTCGATGCCGGGCTGATGATAGACGCAGGTGTCGAAGTAGACGTTGCGCATCAGCTCGGAGAGCGGCGGGCGCTTCATGTCCTGCGCGAGCCCGCGGTAGCGGCCCCAGTGGTAGGGCACCGCGCCGCCGCCGTGCGGGATGATCAGGCGCAGCGTCGGGAAATCCTTGAACAGGTCGGAGGTGATGAACTGCATGAAGGCGGTGGTGTCGCCGTTGATGTAGTGCGCCCCCGTCCCGTGGAAGTTGCGGTTGGCCGAGGCGCTGACATGGACCATGCCGGGCACGTCGAGCTCGACCATTTTTTCCCAGAGCGGGTACCAGAAGCGGTCCGAGAGCGGCGGATCGGTCCAGTTGCCGCCGGACGGGTCCGGGTTGACGTTGCAGCCGACGAAGCCGAGTTCCTTGACGCAGCGCTCCAGTTCGGCCGTGCAGTTCTTGGGCGAGACGCCCGGCGTCTGCGGCAGCTGGCAGACGCCGACGAAGTTCTTCGGCATCAGGCTCACGACGCGATGAATCATGTCATTCGACACGATCGACCAGTCGAGGCTTGTCCGGGCGTTGCCGATATGGTGGCCCATCCCGCCGGCCCGCGGCGAGAAAAGGGCGAGCGAGATGCCGCGCTCGGCCTGGAGCTTGAGCTGACGCCCGCTCACGCTGGCGCGCACCTCGTCGTCGCTGACCTTGAGGTCGGAGGGCGAGGGCGACTGGGCGGGGTCGTTGATGGCCTCGATCTGACGCTTGCGCCACGCCAGCATGGCGGGCGGCTCGGTGGTGTAGTGCCCGTGGCAGTCGATCACGAGACCGGTATACCGCGCCGGCTGGGCCGTCGCGGCGGACGAGCCCGCGACGGGAGCGGCGACCGCCGCGGCGCCGAGTCCGGCGAGCGCGCGCATGAAGCCGCGGCGCGGCAGGCAGCACGGGCAGGCGCCCGCGACAGGATCGGATTCGGCGATCATCGCGGACCTCCCGCCGACGGAGCGGCGCACTCGATCGCGCGGCCGAGAGGCGCTGCGGCCCCGGCGGGTCCGCTGAATCCGCGCAGACCGACGGTCATTCCCCATCGCAGCATGCCGGTTCCTCCCTCGGATCTTCTTTTGCTTCGCGGCCAAGTCGTTGCTCGACGTCGCCGGTCGACCACGTCCGCATCAGACCATGCGAGGATTGGTGCGTCCAGCTTCCGGCGCGGCGCGGTGCAGATCCTCCGCTAAGCTTGTGGCGGAAGGCTCCCGACCGGCGGGGTCGTGCACCTCTTCGGCATACAGACAGCCGGCGCTGCGCTATGCCCGGCGGATCCGACGCGCCCGCCAAGCGGGCCTCCACCCGCGCCGCGCACGACCGAGACCAGGAATTCATCACCCCAGGACCCCGTCACCCCAGGACCCCGTCATGGCCCAACTCGACCGCCGCGGCCTGCCCCTCTCGACCACGTCCGAGCGTGCCGCCGAGTGCTACCGGGAGGGCGTGGATCTCCTCCTGTCGGCGTGGCCGGGCGCCGCGGACACCCTCGACGCGGCGGTGGCGGCCGATCCGGACTTCGCCCTCGCGCATGCGGCGCGGGCGCGCCTGCACGCGATGCGCGGCGAGGGCGCGGCGGCCCGCGCCTGCATCGCGCGGGCTGACGAGATCGTCGCCCGCAACGGCACCCCACGCGAGCGCAGCCACGTGGCGACCCTGGCGCTCGCCGTCACCGGGCAATCCGCCCGGGCGCTCGACAGCGCGCTGGCCCACACCGACGCGTGGCCGCGCGACGCGCTGATCCTGTCGCTGCCGCTGGGCGCGTTCGGACTTCTGGCCTTCTCCGGCATCGCCGATCACGACCAGGCCCGCGTCGATCTCTGCGAGCGCCATGCGGCGCAGTTCGCGCCCGACGATTGGTGGTTCGTCTCCTATCGGGGCTGGTCGCACGCGGAGAACGGCGCGGTCCGGTACGGGCGGGATCTCGCCCAGCGCGGGTTCGCGCTGCGGCGCAACAACGCCAACGGCGCCCACGCCCTGTCGCACACCCTGTTCGAGGACGGCGCGGGCGGCGAGGCCGAGGCGCTGATCGCCGACTGGCTGCCCGGCTACGACCGCTCCGGCATCCTGCACGGCCACATCGCCTGGCACGCCGCCCTGGCCGCCCTGGAGCGCGACGACCCCGCGCAGGCGCTGACGATCTACGCGGCGCACGTCCAGCCGTCGGTGACGGCGGGCCTGCCGATCAACGTCGTCTCGGACACCGTCTCGCTGCTCTGGCGCATGCGGACCTACGGCTACGCGGTGCCGGACAGGCTCTGGAAGGAGGCCCGCGCCTATGCGGGCCGGTACTTCCCCACGGCCGGCTTCGCGTTCGCCGACGCGCATATGGGCCTGCTGGCGGCGGCGACCGGCGACAGGGCCGCGGCGGCGGCGCGCATCGATGCGCTCACGGACCTCGTGGAGGCCGGCACCCTCGCGGCCGGGCCGGTGGTGCCCGCCATCTGCCGCGCCGTGCTGGCCTTCGCGGACGAGGATTACGCGGCCTGCGTGCGCCTCCTGGAACCGATGGCGGCCGAGGTGCCGCGCATCGGCGGCAGCGGTGCCCAGCGCGAGATCATCGAGGACACGCTACTCGTCGCGCTGATGCGCAGCGGCGAGGCCGCCAAGGCGCGCGCCCTGCTCGACCGGCGCCTGCACCGCCGCCCCTCGCCGCGCGACGCGCGCTGGCACGCCCTCCTCCCGGCCTGAGAGAACGGCGACCGGCTCGTTCTCGTGGGGCGGTCCTGCCGGTGAGGGTCCGATCGGGGTGGAATCCTGCGGGAGCGGCGGCGGCGACCGCGCCGGGATCGATGGTTCGGATCCGGCATGGCCGCGCGGGTCCAGCAAACCCGGCCGGCTCCACCAAACCTGGCGGCACATGAATCGCCCAACGCCCGATCATCTCGGCGCCGGTCTCGTGCAGCGTCTGCCCTGCGGCAGTCATGCGGGCGAGCACCCAGGACAAGGAGTGTTCTATCTTTGCAACAGGATGGCCGCCTCGTCGTCGGGCGACCGTCGGGACGCGCAGCGGAAGACGGGCGCATGCCAACTATTTCCGACAGGAACGCAAGGGCTTGCGACAGGACACGCAGTGCAGTTTGGAATCAGATTAAATAGCATCACTTTCCGATGAACTTGAACGCATTTGTCTCTTCACTGATAAGTCGATGGACGGTTGGTGGGGTAGTTTAGAAGTGTTCGGAGTTGGGGCATGCAGCCAATCTCGATCGACGCGCTGCATCGCTGCGATGGCGTGAAGCTTCGCCGCTTCCTGACGCGCCTGCTCGGCAACCCGGCCGATGCCGCCGACGCCCATCAGGAGACCTACCTCCTGATGCTCGCGGCGCTCTCGCGGACGAACGTCGAGCAGCCCTCCGCCTTCCTGTTCCAGATCGCCCACAACGTCGCGCGCCGGATGCGCAACCGGCAGCGGCTGGAGGGAACGATCTTCCAGCCCGTGAGCGAGGCCGATTGGGCCGGCATCGCCGACGGCTACGCGCTCCCGGAGCGGCAGGCCATGGCGCGGCAGGACCTCAGGCGCCTCGCGGCCGCCGTCGACGAACTCCCGCCGCGGTGCCGGGAGGCCTTTCTGCTCGCGCGCATCGACGGGCTCTCGAACGGCGAGGTCGCCGCCCGGCTGAACATCAGCCGGAACATGGTCGAAAAACACCTCATCAAGGCCCTCCTGCATTGCCGCCGCCGGTGCGGCGATCTTTTCTGATCGCCGACGTCAGGATTTCGGCCGCCCGTTGATCCTAGAGCGTAGGGATGCATCCTCGGACCATGCGGGCCGGGGTGGATCCGGGGAGAAGCCTGGCCGTGGTCGTGAGCGACGGGACCGACGTGCAGGACCGGTACGGCGAGGATCCGATCGACGAGGCGGCGGCCGGCTGGGTCGCGCGCCTCTCCTCGTCCGACGCGACGGAGAGCGATCGCGCCGCGTTCGAGGCGTGGCTCGCGGCCGATCCGGCCCATGCCGAAGCCTACGCGGAGATGGATGCGGTGTGGCGCAGGCTCGGCCACCTGCCCGTCTCCCGGACGCGCCGGATGCCGAAGGGGCCGGCCTGCCTCGCCGCCGCGGCCGTGCTGGGTGCGGTCCTCGCCACGCAGTTCGGTCTGGCCGACTGGCTCCGCGCCGACCTCTGGAGCGGGGTCGGCGCCATCGAGCACGCGATCCTGGCCGATGGCAGCCGCATCGACCTGAACACCGGGACCGCTCTCGTCCTGCACTTCAGCGACACGGAACGCCGGGTCGAGTTGTTGCGCGGCGAGGCCCTGTTCGACGTGGCCCCCGACCCCGCGCGGCCCTTCGTGGTGGACGCCGCCGGGGTGAGTGCCCGGGCGGTGGGCACCGTCTTCTTCGTCCGCGCGGACGGCGCCGCCAAGCCGGTGGGCGTGGCGGAGGGGCGCGTCGACGTCACGGCGTCGGGCCGGCACCTGCGGGTCGCGGCCGGCGAGGCGATCCGCCGTCAGGACGGTGGCGCTCCCACCGTCGTGAAGGACGACGTGAACCGGGCCGTGGCGTGGCGCGACGGGCACCTGATCTTTTCGGGTGAGCGCCTGTCCGACGTGCTCGCCGAGCTGGAGCGCTACCGCCGCGGACGCATCGTCCTGCTCGATGCCCGGCTCGGTGACCGGCGCGTCACGGGGTCGTTCGACCCGCGCAACACGGACGACGCCCTGGACGCGATCGCCGCCACCTTCGCGCTGCGCGTCACCCGGCTGACGCCCCTCGTCGTCCTGATCGGGCCCTCGTGAGAAAAAAGCGGAAAAATGCGCGATCCGACGTCAGGAGATCAGCCCCTCGTTGATCTCAAGGGTTGAGGGGTCGAGAGAGCGCGAAGCGCGCCGCCCCTTCGAGCAGATGGACGGGGTGACGGATGGTGTCGCGGGAGCGTGGGTTCGCGTGTGGTCGGCTGGCCGGGATGGCCCTGGCCGGCGTATCGCTGCTGGTGCTGGTGCCGGCCGCGGCTCAGGGCCGGACGACGGCGCGCGCGCAATTGGACGGGACGGGCGCGGGCATCCCGGCAGCCGCGCAGGCCGAACCGGCGACCGCGGCCGACGGCACCGTCGCCCTGTCGATCCCGAACGGGCTGCTCGAACCGGCGCTGGTCTCATTCACCGAGCAGGCCAAGGTCAAGCTGGTCTACGCCACCGACATGACCGGCTCCCTGACGACGCCCGGCGTCGAGGGCGAGTTCGCTCCCCTGGAGGCGCTGGGCCGGATCCTCGAAGGCACCGGCCTGACCTTCCGGCGGGTGAGCCCCTCCACCATCACCCTGGTGAACCCGCGCTACGTCCAGCTCGGCGGCGCGTCCGGCGACACGGTGGCCCTCGGCGAGGTCGTCGTCCAGGGCCAGCCCGGAGGCCGGCCCGCGGGCCTGCCGCCGCCGACCGGGACGGTGGGGCAGCCCCCGGTGCCCTACGCTGGCGGCCAGGTCGCGACCGGCGCCCGCATCGGTCTCCTGGGCAACCGCTCGGTCCTGACGACGCCCTTCAACGTGACGAGCTACACCGAGAAACTGATCCAGGACCAGCAGGCCCGCTCGCTCGCGGACGTGGTGCTGAACGACCCGTCCGTGCGCAACGACGCGCCGCCCTTCAGCGAGCGCGACTCGTTCTTCATACGCGGCTTCTCGGTCGTGAACCTCGACGTCGGCTTCGACGGCCTGTTCTACCTCGCCAACCCGCGGCGGGTCTTCACGGAGGGCATCGAGCGGGTCGAGATCCTGAAGGGCCCCACCGCGCTCCTGAGCGGCGGCACCGGCCGCGTCGGCGGCACGATCAACCTGATCCCCAAGCGCGCCTACGACGTGCCGCTGACGCGGCTCACCACGACCTACCTGAGCGACTCGCAGATCTGGACCCACGCCGATGTCGGCCGCCGCTTCGGCGCCAACAACGAATGGGGCATCCGCGCCAACGGCTCCTACCGCAACGGCTTCACGCCGCTCGACAAGAACGCCATCGAGGTGGGCGTCGCGACGCTGGGCCTCGACTACCGCGGCGAGCGGCTGCGCGCCTCGCTCGACCTCGTCCACAACACCCAGAACATCACCGCGCCGACCTCGCTGTTCAACGCGGTCGCCCCGAACATCCCGGTGCCCCGGGCGCCGAACAACCGCCTTAACACGGCCAGCTCGCTCGAATACATCGACAGCCGCTACAACATGGCCGCCGGGCGGGTCGAGTACGACGTGCTGCCCGACACCACGGTGTACGCCGCCGGCGGCGTCAGCCGCTACAACGAGGACTTCCTCACCTCGTCCTACCGGGTCACGAGCGTGACCGGGCAGGCGACCAACACGCTCGCCATCCAGCCCCAGGAGATCCAGGGGATGACCGGCGAGGTCGGCCTGCGCACGAAGTTCCAGACCGGCTTCCTCGGCCACTACCTCACCGTCTCGGCGGTGGAGGCGAACAACCGCAACTACCGCGGCGGCTTCGTCCCGCCGGTCCTGCCGGTCTTCCAGACCAACATCTACGATCCGGTCTACCTGCCGCGCGGCTCGGTGAACACCAGCCTGCTGCCGCGCTCCAACAGCCGGCCCCTGTTCGCGGAACTCAGCGCGCGCAGCGTCGGCATCGCCGACACCCTGTCGCTCGGCGAGGACCGCTTCCTGCTGACCCTGGGCGGGCGGTTCCAGGAGATCGACCAGCAGAGCTACGCCACCGCCCCCGGACCGACCCTGGGCAACCTGGCGGCGAACTACCAGCGCGGCCGGTTCAGCCCGGCCATCGCGGCCGTCTTCCGCGCCACCGACCAACTCTCGTTCTACGGCAACTACATCGAGGCGCTCGAACCCACGCCGACCGCGCCGGTCGTGGCGATCAACGCCAACGAGGTGTTTCCCCCCGCCGTGAGCCGGCAGAAGGAGTTCGGCGCCAAGTACGATTTCGGCACCGTCGCGGTCACGGCCTCGCTGTTCGAGATCGAGCAGCCCAACGCCTTCACGGATCCCGCCACGCGGCGGTTCTCGGTCAGCGGCCTGCAGCGCAACCGCGGCCTCGAACTGTCGGTGTTCGGCGAGCCGGTCCCAGGGGTGCGGCTGCTCGGCGGCGTCACCTTCCTCGACGGGCGCCTCGTCAACACCGCCGGCCGCCAGTTCGACGGCAACGTCGCGCCCGGCGTCCCCGACGTAGCGCTCAACCTCTATGGCGAAGTCGACATGCCGCCCTGGCTCGCTCCGGGCCTGACGCTGACCGGCCGCGCCATCTACACCAGCAGCCAGTTCTACAACCAAGCCAACACGCAGTCGGTCCCCGACTGGACGCGCTTCGACGCCGGCCTGCGCTACACCTTCGAGGGCGCGTCGGGGAAGCCCGTGACGATCCGGGCCATCGTCGAGAACGTGTTCGACAACTCCTACTGGGCCTCGGCCGCCCGCGGCTTCCTCGCGGTCGGCGCGCCCCGCACGGTCATCGTGTCCGCCACGGTGGACTTCTGATCTCCATCCGCCGACGCGCTCGGGCCGATCCGAGCGCGTCGGCGGTGGCCGCCTAAGGGAAGCCCGGGCAATGCCGGCCCTGGCCAGCAAATCTGCCGGTGGCGACCCTGCCTCGTGCGTCTTCGGCAGAGAAGGAATTCCGCGTCGCTCGATCAACCTCCCGTGCGGGAGGTTGGGATGCGCTGTATTTTGAGAAATTTATTTTCATAATATTTCTAATCTGCTCCAGCAACCCGATCTCAATCGGTCCTGCTCTTGACTTTGACGCAATGCTGGGTTGATAGACGGGCCCGTGACAAGGGAGCCGTGTCCTGCGAGGGCTCTGCGTGCACCGTTCGGCGCAAGGCTGCCGCCTGCCCGGGCGGATCCCGGCGGCAACGCCGCCGACGCGCGCGGCGGTGTCCCGCCGATCGGCCGCAGAGATGCGGCGCCAGAGCATTTTCCGACGAAGTGGTCACCGGTTCGTCGCAGAAAATGCCGTGAAACCAGAGACCTGGAGCATGGTCGATCGCGCCGCGGTCGGAACATGCTCCAAGAACCGTTCGTCGCCCGGCCCGCGAGGGCGCCGCTCCGGCGGTCGCGATGCGGGCCGTGAAGGAGGCCAGAACAAGGTTTGAGCGTGATGCCACCATCGTCCCAGCGCGTCGCCGAGACGGCGGCCTTCCGCAGCTTCGCCAACGGCTACCTGCGCGAGATCGACCCCGGCATCCGGGTGCGCCACGCCCTGGCGGACGGACCCCCGGCGCCCTGCGTGGAATGGAACCTGCGCGGCCAGCGCGTCGCGATCCGGGCCGAGATCCTGTCGCCCTCGCTCTGCGGCGCGCAGGGCTTCGGCCGCCTCTGGACCCGCCACCTCCACGAGCCGCGCTGGCGCCTCGTCGCGCCGATGCGGGCGCTGCAGGACCTGCTCGGCGAGGCCTACGCGCGGTGCGACGAGGGCGGCAGCGAGACCGCGCGCGAGCGTGAGCTCGAACTCCTCGGCCGGGTGCTCGACAGCTACCGCGAGACGGCGCGCCAGCTCGATCTCCCGCCCCAGGATGAGGCCGACGAGACGAACTTCATCGGCGCCGAGCGCTCGCTCGTCTTCGGCCACTGGTTGCATCCGACGCCGAAGAGCCGGCAGGGTCTGGCGCCGTGGCAGGCCAGGGCCTACGCGCCCGAGGAGGGCGGCACCTTCCGGCTCGCGGTGTTCGCCGCAAACACGTCCCGGGTGCGGCACGATTCGGCCGCGGCCCTTTCCGCCCCGGAGATCGCCCTCGCTCTCCTCGGGTCCGATGCCGCACGGCTGCCGCTGCGCCCCGGCGAGGTCGCCCTGCCGATGCACCCGCTCCAGGCCGAGGCGCTGATGCTGGAGCCCCACATCGCCGGGATGGTGGAGGCCGGGACCCTGCGGCCGCTCGGCGCCTTCGGCCCGCGCTTCACCGCGACGTCTTCGCTGCGGACCGTCTACGCGCCGGACAGCGCCTGGATGGCGAAATTCTCGCTCCCCGTCACCCTGACGAACTCGCTGCGGGTGAACCGGCTGGCCGAACTGCAGGCCGGGGTGGCCGTCGCACGGCTGCTCGCGCGCAGCGAGGATGGCGGGCAGCACCCCGCGTTCCGGATCCTGTCCGACCCGGCCTACCTCACGCTGCACTGCCCCGGCCGCCAGGAGAGCGGCTTCGAGACGGTTCTGCGCGAAAACCCCTTCCGCGGCGGCGCGGAGCGCGGCATCGCCACCCTCGCGGCGCTGACCGCCGAGCCCCGTCCGGGCCGTCCCTCGCGGCTCGAAGCCCTGCTGCGCCGCGTCGGCTCCGGCACGGCGGCCGGCCTCGCGCATGCCGCGCGGACGTGGTTCAGCCTCTACCTCGACTGCATGCTGGAGCCGGTCGTCGCCCTCTACGACCGGCACGGCATCGCGCTCGAAGCGCACCAGCAGAACGCGCTCGTCGACGTCGCCGACGGCTGGCCGCGCCGGGGTTTCTACCGCGACAACCAGGGTTTCTACCTGTCGGAGGCCGCCCGCCCCCGTCTCCAGCGCCTCGTGCCCGAGACCGGCGTCATCGCGTCGCTCTACTTCGATGACGGCGAGATCCGCCGCCGCCTCGCCTACTACCTCGTGGTGAACCAGGTTTTCTCGGTGGTGGCCCGCATGGGCCACGACGGGATGGTCCGGGAAGAGATCCTGCTCGACGACCTCGCGCGCCGGCTGGAGACGATCGCGCGCCGCATGACCGGCCTCGGGCGGGCCTTCGCGCGCTCGGTCCTGGACGAGCCGACGCTCTGCACCAAGGCCAACCTGCGCGTCCGCCTGGCGGACCGCGACGAGCTGGCCGCCGGCGACGGCGCCGGCACCTACATCGACATGCCCAACCCGCTCGGGCGGCGCGGCGCGCGAACCACGTCGGGCCGTGTCCTCGCGTCCTGAGACGAGCGTCCGGCCGGAGGAGCGCGTCCTGCGCCAACTGGCGGAGGCGATCCTGTTCGAGGGGCTTGCCGAGACCGAGGCCGCTCCCGGCGATGCCGGCCGGCTGCACTGGCGGCTCGGTCCGCGGCGCTTCCGGGCGGCCGGCGCGATCGGCCCCTTCGGCCGGCCGCGCCTCGTCCCCGGGACGATCGAGGTGGCGGAGGCGCAAGGCTGGCGGGCCTCCCCGCTCGCCGCCCTGGCAGAAACCCTGCCGGCCGCCCCGGATCGGCGGGAGCGGCTGCTGGCGGAGCTCCGGCAGACGGTGGAGCTCTGCCGCTGGAACGCCGAGACCCTGCGGGTGCCGGAGCGGCGCGCCCTGCCCTTCGCGATCCTCGACGCCGCGCTGTCGGAGGGACATCCCTACCATCCGTGCTTCAAGGCCCGCACCGGCTTTTCCCTGGAGGACCACGCCCGCTACGGCCCCGAGGCCGGCGAGCCGTTTCGCCTGGACTGGCTCGCCCTGGGCCGCGAGGCGGTCGCCGCCGTCCTGCCGGAGGGCGAGGACGCGTTCTGGCGCGCCGAACTCGGCGGGGAGTGGGACCTCCTCGCGCGGCGCCTGCGCGAGGCCGGGCATTCCCCCGCCACGCACGCCGTCCTGCCGGTCCATCCCTGGCAGATGCGGCACCTCGCGGAGCGGGAGCCGCTGCGATCCTGGCTGGCCGAGGGCCGCGCCGTCCCGCTCGGCCCCGCCGGGCCGCACTACCGCGCGAGCCAGTCCCTGCGCACGCTGCACAACACCGACGACCCCCGCGCCGCGAGCGTGAAGCTCGCGATGAGCGTCGTCAGCACGTCGAGCCTGCGGATCCTCGACCCGCACTTCGTCCTGACCGCCCCCGCGCTCTCGGGCTGGCTCGCCGAGATCGTCGCGGGCGATCCCCTGCTGCGCGGGCGCTACCGGATGGATGTGCTTCGCGAGTACGCCACCGTGATGGCCGACCGGGACGGGCCGCTCGCCGGCCGGCTCGCCGCGATCTGGCGCCAGAGCCCGGACCTGTCGCCCGGCGAGTCCGCCCTGCCCTTCAACGCGCTGTGCGCCTGCGAGGCGGACGGCAGCACCTTCGTGGCGCCCTGGCTGGCGCGCCACGGGCTGGCGGCATGGCTCGACCGCCTGGTGGAGGTCGCGGTGCTGCCCGTCTGGCACCTGCTCGTGGCGCACGGCGTGGCGCTGGAGGCGCACGGCCAGAACATGATCCTCGTCCATCGCGACGGCTGGCCCGAACGGGTGATCCTGCGCGACTTCCACGAGAGCGCCGAGTACGTGCCGGACTTCGTCTCCGATGCCGGCCGCGTGCCGGATTTCGGCGCCATCGATCCGGCCCATGCCGGCCCGCCGGACGACCGCTTCCACGCCATGCGCTCGCCCGCAATCCTCGCCGAACTGGTGACCGACAGCCTGTTCGTCTTCAACCTGAGCGAGGTCACCCACCTCCTGGGGCGGAGCCACGGCCTCGACGAGGCCGGCTTCTGGACCGGCCTCGGCCGGCGCCTGCGCCGCCACGCGGCGGAGCACGGCCTCGACGACCGCTTCGCCCGCCTGGGCGTGGACGGACCCGCCTTGCGGGTCGAGGCGCTCCTGTCGCGCAAGCTCGGGCTGGAGGAGGCGCGCTGCAGCCGCCTCGTCCCCAATGCCCTGTTTCCGGACGCCCTCGCGTCGTCCGCGAACCCCGACCCCACCCTCCCGCGGGACATTCCATGATCGAGATCGACGGACGCACGATCGGTGCGGACGAGATGGAGGCCACCCTCGGGCGCGTCGCCGCGCAGGCCGGTCTGGAGAGCGGCGGCGAGCGCGTCGCCGCCCGCTTCCGCGACACCGCCGACAGCCTCGCCTTCATCCTCGCCGCCCGCCGGGCCGGCGCGACGCTCCTGCCGATCCATCCGGCCCTGCCCGACGAGGGCGCGCGGCGGCTCGCGCAACGCGCCGGCTGCCACCGCCTGTTCCTCGACGGCCTGACGGGCGAGCGCCTGGACGGCGCCCCGGCCCCGGTCCCGGGCGAGGGAGAACTGCTCCAGATGAGTTCCGGCACGACGGGCGAGCCGAAATGCATCGCCCGCCCCTGGAGCTCCGTGGAGCGCGAGATCGAGAGCTACGTCGCGGCCTTCACCGCGCCGAACGGGATGACGCCCGTCATCGCCTGCCCGATCACCCATTCCTACGGCCTGATCTGCGGCCTCCTCGTCGGGCTGCGCCGCGGGCGCGCGCCGGTGGTGCTCGACACCGCCAACCCGAAATACCTCCTGCGCCGCCTGCGCGAGATCGAGCGCCCGCTCCTCTACACCTCGCCCGCCCTACTGCACACGCTCGCCCGGCTGCTGCCGGAGGGCGAGCCCATCCACGCGGCGATGACCTCCGGCACGCTGCTGCCCGCGCCCTGGTTCTCCGCCATCCGCGGCCGGGTGGTGCACCTCTTCCAGCAATACGGCTGCTCGGAGACCGGCTGCATCGCGGTGAACCCGGATCTGCAGCGGGCCGATGCGATCGGACGCCCCCTGCCCCACCACCGCGTCCGGGCGGGCGCCGGCGCCGGGGAGCCGGCCGAGATCGTCGTGGAGGGCGAGCGCGGCACCGTGCACACCGCCGATCTCGGCTACCTGCAGCCGGACGGCATGCTGGTCTTCGTGGCGCGCAAGGACGACACCATCAACGTCTCGGGCCTCAACGTCTATCCGGGCGAGGTGGAGGACGTGGTGATGGCCATGCCCGGCATCACCGACGCCGTGGCCTTCGCCAAGGCGGACGCGTTCGCGGGCGAGCGCGTGATGCTGCTGTTCAGCGCCGAGGCACCGGTGCCGCCCCGCGCTCTGCAGGACTGGTGCCGCCGCTGGCTGGCCGGCCACCAAGTGCCGGTCGAGGCGGTGCAGGTGGGCGCGATCCCGCGCCAGGCCAACGGCAAGATCTCCCGCCGGGAGGCGGCCGAACGCTACCGGAGCGGCACGCTGGAGGCCATGACATGAATCCGGGCATGAACCCAGGGATGAACGGGGACGCCGTCGTCGCGGCCATCGGCAAAGTCCTGCGCGAGGAGATGCATCATCCCCATCTCGACCTGTTCGGGCCGCAGGCGCGGCTGAACGAGGATCTCTACCTCGACTCGGTGCAGGTGCTGCAGCTCCTCCTGTCGCTCGAGATGAATCTCGGGCTGTCGATCTCCGAGGAGGCGATCAGCCGCCAGGACGTGTCCACCGTCGCCGACCTCGCCGGGCTGCTCGCGCGCGTGCCGCCCGCGCCGGGTACGCCCGCCGCCCCGGCGCCGGCGGAGACCGGGAGCGAGCCCGGGCTGCCGTCGGACGGCGTCCACGGCGAACTTCCGTACGATCTGAAGATCCACTGCTTCGTCAGCTGCGTCTGCGACGGGCTGAAGGCGCGCCGCATCGACCACCGCCCGTTCTACTTCCTGATCTGGGACGCCGAGTTCGCGATCACCGACGCGGTCCGCCTCGCCTACCACTCGGACGCGATGGACCACGAGTCCTTCCGCTACTGGTTCGAGCGGCTCTACGGCGTGCCGCTCCTCCCCTGGTACGATCACTCCCGGTCGAAGGACGACAACGTTGCGGTCCTGCTCGACATCCTGGAGCAGCGCGCGCCGGACGAGTGCGTGATGGTGATGCTGGACATGTTCCACCTGCCGGAGCGGGAGAACAAGTTCAACCAGAACCCCTTCCCGCACTACCTGATGGTGGCGCTCACCGAGGACCCCGCCCTCTGGCAGGTGCGCGATCCCGATTTCCGCTGGGAGGGCGTGATCGAGCGCGACCGGCTCCTGAACGCCATTCGCCAGCCGAGCGTCGCGGGCGGCTACCGGTTCGATCCCTCGCGCGCCCGCCCGCCGGAGGATGCGGACCTCGCGGCCTTCTTCGAGGCCTGCTTCATCCCCGAGACCAACCCGCTGATCGATGCCGCCCGCGCCATCGTCTCGGCCCATGCGGAGGGGCGCGGCGGGCTCCGGCTCGCCGATGTCGGCGAGGCCCTGCGCGAATTGCCGGTGATCACCATCCGCAAATGGGCCTACGAGCACGGCTTCGCCTTCTTCTGGCGCGCCCTGTACTGGCCGGACAGCGAGTTCCAGCGGATCTGCGACGAGATCGAGGCCCTGGTGAACGGCCTCACGGCCCTGCATTACGGCGTGCTCAAGCTCGCCCGGACGGAGGACCCGGAGCAGGTCGCGCAGGTCGTGGCCAAGCTCGACGAACTCGACGCGCGCGAGACCGCGATCAAGCGCCAGCTCGCCGCCGCCTACGCGGCGTGGCGGGCGACGCGCCCGGGCCTGGAGCCGGCGGCCTCCCCGCGCGAGCGGCTTCTTCCCGCGTGACGCGCGCGACCCATCGGCGGAGACGGGCGGACCTCCGGCCGGCCCACTTCATCCCAACAGGACGCATCCCATGATCCACTCCCGCTCCATCGTCAGTACGGCCCATGCGAGCCGCTACCTGCAGCAGCTCTGCAAGCACTGGTCGCACAAGTTCGAGACCGAGTTCGACCCGACGAGCGCCCGGATCGCGCTGCCCCTCGGCGAAGCGCGGCTCGCCGCCGATGCGGACGCCCTGACGATCGACCTCGCCGTCGACGACGCCGCCAAGCTGCCCGACTTCCGCGCCGTCGTCGTGCGCCACATCGAGCGCTTCGCGTTCCGCGAAACGCTCACCTTCGAGTGGACGTGAGCGCGCTCCTGGGGCCGGCCGGGGCCGGTCGGACCTGCCCGCCGTGACGAGACCAGCGGAGACCAACATGGATGTGCGCGTACGGGCCATGCGCGAGGCGGATGCGCCCGACATCTACGAGATCTACAACCAGCCCGCCTTCCGCTTCGGGACGCTCGCGCTGCCCTACGAGTCGTTCGAGGCGGTCAAGGCCTGGGCGAGCCCGCGCTCGCCGCGGGACCTGCACCTCGTGGCGGAGGCGGACGGGCGGGTGATCGGGGCGGCGGCCCTGCGGCCGTTCTACGGCCGGCGCGCGCACGCGGCCGAGTTCTGGATCGGCGTGCACGAGGAGTGCGCGGGGCGCGGCATCGGCTCCCGGCTCCTCGCCGCGATCATCGACACCGCAGACAACTGGCTCAACGTCACCCGGATCGAGATGACCGTGTTCGTCGACAACACTCGGGCGATCGCCTTGTACGAGAAGTTCGGGTTCGCGATCGAAGGCACGCTGCGGGCCGCGAGCTTCCGGAACGGCGCATTCGCGGACGTCCACTGCATGGCCCGGTTGCGGCCCACGCGCTGAGCACCTCGCGGGAAGCCCCCGGCCGGCCTTCATTCGGCCGCGGCGAGCCGCCCGGGAGCCGAGACCCCCGGGGCCGGTTCGTCGCCCAAGGCCGGCTCGACGGCGTTCCGGGCGATCCAGAACAGCGCCTGGGTCGGCGGAAGGGCGGGCGCGTAGCGGTAGCCCTGCAGCACGGGGCAGCCGAGCTGCCGCAGGATCGCGGCCTGCGCCGCCGTCTCGACGCCCTCCGCGACGGTCCTGACCCCGAGCGAGCGGGCGAAGGCCAGGATGGCCTGGATCATGGCCCGGTCCCGCTCCCCCGTGGCGAGGCCGGAGACGAAGGCCCTGTCGATCTTGAGGCCGTCGAAGTCGATGCCGCGCAGGGCCTCCAGGGAGGCGTAGGCCATGCCGAAATCATCGATGACGATCGCGACGCCCGAGGCCCGCAGCGCGGCGATCTCCGCACCGACCCGCTCGGCCCCGTAAGGCACCTGCTCGGTGATCTCGACCTCCAGCCGCCGTCCCTCGACGCCGTGGGCCGCGAGTTCGTCGGCGACCATCCTGGGGACTAGGTCGATGCCGAAGGCCTCCGGCGAGACGTTGACGGCGATCACGACGTCGTCGCGGCCCGCGGCATCCAGCCGGACGGCCATGCGGCACGCCTCACGGACGACGTGGCGGGTCAGCGCGGGCGTCAGGCCCGCGGCGGCGGCGGCCCTGACCGCCTCCGGGGGCGGAACAGGGCCGAACGCGGGGTGGGTCCAGCGCAGCAGGGCTTCGAGACCGCAGGTCCGGCCCGTCGGGGCGTCCACCTGGGGCTGGAACCAGACCTCCACCGATCCGCTCTCCAGGGCGCGCGCGAGGTCGGACCCGAGCGCGCGCGCCCCTCTCCCGCCCGCGGACCCGCCCTGGGACGGATGCCGCAGCGCCTCGCCGAAGGCGCACCACCGCCCGCGCCCGCCGGATTTCGACGCGTAGAGCGCGAGGTCGGCCGCCGCCTGCAAGTCCTGCGCAGTGGCGGCATCGCGGGGAAAGCGGGCGATCCCGACGCTGGCTCCGGCCTCCATGAACCGTTCTTCGAGGACGAACGGCGCGCAGAGGCTCCGGACGATCCGCTCGGCCGCGAGCTCGTCCGCCTCACCGATCCGGTCGCGGAAGAGCAGGGCGGCGAACTCGTCGCCGCCCAGGCGGGCGATCACCTCGTCCGGCCCCAGGACGGCCGTGAGCCGGCGCGCCACCTCGGCCAGCACGGCATCGCCGGCGGCGTGCCCGTAGGTGTCGTTGATGCCCTTGAAGCCGTCGAGGTCGATCAGCAGGAGCGACACCTCGCCCTCGCCGCTGCCGGCCCGCGCCATCCGCTCCGCCAAGCGCGTCCGGTAGGCCGCGCGGTTGAAGAGGCCGGTGAGGGGATCGTGGCTGGCGGCGTGCTCGAGCCGCTGCATCGCCTGGGTGGCCGCGACGTTGGCCTGTCTCAGGGAGTCGGCCAAGTGGGCCGCCTCGTGGCGCAGGCGCGCCGCCGTGACGTAGTCCCGCTCGGCCCGCGTGGACGCGCGCACCATGAGCAATGTCAGCAGCAGCAGGTTGACGCCGATGATCTGGGACTGAACCGTTTCCCCCGCCAGCAGGGTCAGGATGAGGATGACGCTGTTCGGCAGGACGAAGGCGAGCGTCGTCTGCCGGTCGGCCGTGCTCTGGATGACCGATCCCGCGTTGATCCCGCAGAAGGTCAGCCCGACCGCGAGGTTGTAGGCGTGGCCTGCCTGCGCGGCCAGGACCAGGATCATGGCCCAGCACAGGCCGGACACCAGCGCGCCCGCTCGGCTCAGCGTCAGCACCAGCGACGGCGAAAGTTCGGTCAGGCCCCGGCGCCGCACCGTCCAGACGCCCCACAGGCGTCCGAGGTTGACGGCCGCGTTGAGGGTGACGAAGCAGAGCAGGGAGGCGGGCTGCACGTCGCCCCACATCGTCACGGTGAACGACACCGAGACGAAGGTGTTGGAGGCGAGCGTGAGCGGCAGGACGCGCAGCAGCGCATCGACCCGGTCCCGGTCGACGAGGCGGTCGATGCTGTCCAAATGTCTTGCCAATCGTCTCGGCATCACGTGCGCAACCTCCGGTTGCATGTCCGGCGGGTGATTTTCCTCTGCGTCATCAGACAGACTTGATCTTAAGAATCTGCTGCAGCGAGCGCTGAAAGCGCCCGATCGCTGGCTTCCATGCCGTTGGACAGCGAACATCCTCGTGCAGGCCGCGCGGTCGGAATCATGGGAAATCCTGAGCAGACCTTGAGAGGGCTCCGGCCGGTTTCGCGACGAAAACTGTCAACGAACCGACTGAATTCAGGGAACCAAGCGTTAGCCTAGCTGTGCAAGGCGGCTTGAGATCGGCGCCATGGCGGGGTGGCCGGATACACGCCTCGCCCTCGCCGCTCCCTCGACGATGCGAGGGTGAACGGAACCGCGAGACGCTGCCCCTCCCCTCCGGGTCCGTGCTCGGCCGCGACCGACCTTTTCGGACGCCGTTGTCCAGGCAGCGAGGCCCCTGGCGTAGGTGAAATACGAATAATTCCAATCTGAAATCGTCCGACGTTGTCAAGCCGGGACGTTACCCTTAGATGTCGCGACCGATTTTACTTAAGGGCCCTGCATGCCGTTCATCACGTGGTTGTCTCGCCGCATCGCTGCCGGTGCCCGCGCCGTGGGCGGCCCTGTCCTGCACGGGGCCGCCGCGGCGGTTCTCGCGGCAATCCTCGCGACCGCGCCGGCCGGGGCGGCGGAGATCGCGGTGCAGCACACGAGGGGCCAGACCGTCCTGGCGGGTGTTCCCAAGAAGGTCGTGGTGTTCGATCTCGGCGCCCTCGACACGCTCGACGCGCTCGGCGTGCCGGTCCTCGGGGTCGCGGGCGGGGCGAAGCCCCCCTATCTCGTCCGCTACAACGGCCCCCCCTACCGCAAGATGGGGACGCTGTGGGAGCCGGATTACGAGGCCATCAACGAGGCCGATCCCGACCTGATCATCGTCGGCGGCCGCTCGGGCCCCCGCTACGACGCGCTGGCCAGGATGGCGCCGACCATCGACCTCTCGACCGACGCCGCCGACATGCTCGGCGGCGAGCTGCGCAACATCCGGACGCTCGCCCGCATCTTCGGCAAGGAGGCGGAGGCGGACAGCCGGATCGCCCGGCTCCAGGCTGCGATCGCGGCGGTGCGTGCCAAGGCCGGGCAGGCCGGCACGGCCCTGTTCGTCCTCTCCACGGGAGGCCGCCTGAGCGCGTTCGGGCAGGGTTCCCGCTTCGACCTGCTCTACAGCGCCTTCGGCTTCCGGCCCGTGACGGCCGATCTCAGCGCCGGCGTGCACGGCCAGCCGATCTCGTTCGAGTTCATCGGCAAGGCCAATCCCGACTGGCTCTTCGTGCTCGACCGGGATGCCGCGATCGGCGTCCAGGCCCAGGCGGCGCGCCAGCTCCTCGACAACGAGCTCGTGCGGCAGACGACGGCCTGGCGCAAGGGGCAGGTCGTGTACGTCGACGCG
The DNA here is from genome assembly GCF_046557895.1 of Methylobacterium oryzisoli. Classification (NCBI taxonomy): domain Bacteria; kingdom Pseudomonadati; phylum Pseudomonadota; class Alphaproteobacteria; order Hyphomicrobiales; family Methylobacteriaceae; genus Methylobacterium; species Methylobacterium oryzisoli. The sequence continues at coordinate 143,166 of NZ_JBKIBX010000008.1, forward strand.
GCCGCCTGGTACCTCGCCGCCGGGGGCCTGACGGCGCTCCAGACGACCGTCGATCAGATCGCGGCGGCCCTCGACGGCGCGCGCTGAGGATGGTCGGTCCTCCCGCCCGGGGCGGCGCCCGCCGCCTCGCCGGCCTCGTCCTGCCGGGGGCGGTCCTCCTGGCCCTGGCCGTGGCCAGCCTCGTCGTCGGCGTCGGCGACCTCACCGGCCAGGGCACCGAGCTGCTCCTGGCGAGCCGGATCCCGCGCACGCTCGCCCTCATCCTCGCCGGCGCCGGCATGGCGGTCGCCGGAATCATCATGCAGCTCATCGCGCAGAACCGCTTCGTCGAGCCCTCGACGGCGGGCACGGTGGAATCGGCCACGCTCGGCATGCTGCTCGTCACGCTGCTCGCGCCCGGCGCGCCGGTCGTCGTGAAGATGCTGGCTGCCACCGCGACCGCGCTCGCCGGGACCGCCCTCTTCCTGCGCGTGCTGCGCGCCATGCCGCTGCGCGCGCGGCTGACGGTGCCGCTGGTCGGGATCATGCTGGGCGGCGTGGTGGAGGCGGCCTCGACCTTCATCGCCTACCGCACCGACATGCTGCAGTTCCTCGGCACGTGGCGGGCGGGCGATTTCTCGACCGTGCTGCGCGGACGCTACGAGCTGCTGTGGCTCGCCGCCGCCCTGACCCTCCTCGCCTACCTGATGGCCGAGCGCTTCACCATCGCCGGCCTCGGCCGGGACGCCTCGGTCAATCTCGGGCTCGATTACCGGCGCGTCGTCGCCCTGGCGATCGCCATCGTCTCGATGATCACCGCCGTCACGATCTCGACGGTCGGCACCATCCCGTTCCTCGGGCTCGTGGTGCCCAACCTCGTCACCCTGGTGGCGGGCGACAACCTGCGCCGAACCCTGCCGCTGGTGGCGGTCTCGGGCGCGGGGCTCCTTCTCGCCTGCGACGTGCTCGGCCGGCTGGTCCGCTACCCCTACGAGATCCCGGTGGGCACCACGATGGGGGTCGTCGGCAGCGCGCTCTTCCTCACCCTCCTGCTGCGCCGGGACGCCCGGCGTGCATAGGGCGCTCGCGCGGACCGGACCCGGCTGGGTGCTGGTCCTCCTCGCGGTCGCCGCGGTCGCCGTCGTGGTCGCCTTCATGACGATCGGCGCCAACGGCCGCTGGGGCTTCGTGCTGCCGTTCCGCGGGGCCAAGGTCGCCTCGATGCTGCTCGTCGGCTGCGCCGTCGCGACCGCGACCGTGCTGTTTCAGACCGTGACGGGCAACCGCATCCTGACGCCCGCCATCATGGGCTTCGACGAGCTCTACCGCCTGATCCAGACCGGCCTCGTCGTCGCGATCGGGACGGGCGGCTTCGGCGATCCGCGGCTGCGCTTCCTCGCCGAGACGGGCGCGATGGTGCTGTTCGCGCTCCTCCTCTACCGTTGGCTGCTGAACCGGAGCGAGCGCAGCCTGCATCTGCTGCTGCTGGTCGGCGTGGTGTGCGGGGTCCTGTTTCGCAGCCTGTCGCAGTTCCTGCAGCGGATGATCGACCCCAACCAGTTCGTCGTGCTGCAGAGCAGCTTCTTCGCCAATTTCAACACCGTCCATCCGGAGCTGCTGGCGCTCGCGGCCCTCTTCGTGCTGGCCGCCTGCGTCGGGGTCTGGCGGCTCCTGCCGCAGCTCGACGTCCTGCTGCTCGGCCGCGACAGCGCGATCGCGCTGGGGGTCGACCACCGGCGGACCATGACGCTGGTGCTGATCCTCGTCGCGGTGCTCGTCTCGGTCTCGACCGCGCTCGTCGGGCCGGTGACCTTCCTCGGCCTGCTCGTCGCCAACCTCGCCTACCGGGCGATGCCGACCTACCGCCACGCCGTCGTGCTGCCCGCCGCGGCGCTGATCACCGCGGTGACGCTGGTGGGCGGCCAGCTCGTGCTGGAGCGGGTGTTCGCGCTCAACGCCGCCCTGTCGATCGTGATCGAGTTCCTGGGCGGCATCACCCTCCTGATCCTCCTCGCCCGCCGCGCCCGCTGATGTCCGAGACCCGCCCGATGATCGAGGTGCAGAACCTCACGCGCCGCTACGGCGAGACCGTGGTGGTGGACGGCGTCTCCTTGCGCCTGCCGGAGCGCGCCTTCGTCTCGGTGATCGGCGCGAACGGGGCCGGCAAGTCGACCTTCCTGTCGATGGTCAGCCGGCTCCTGCCGATGAGCGCCGGCCGGGCCTTCGTCGACGGGCTCGACGTCGCCGCGACCCCGGGAGATATCTTGGCGCGGCGGCTCGGCATCCTGCGGCAGGAGAACAGCGTCACGGCCCGGGTGACGATCCGGGACCTCGTCGCCTTCGGGCGCTATCCGCATTCCAAGGGCCGCCTGAAACCCGCCGACCACGCCCACATCGCCGATGCCCTGGCGTTCCTCGATCTCGAACCGCTGGCCGACCGCTTCCTCGACGAGGTGTCGGGCGGGCAGCGCCAGCGCGCCTACATCGCCATGGTGCTGGCCCAGGACACCGACTGCATCCTCCTCGACGAGCCCCTGAACAACCTCGACATGCGCCACGCGGCCGCCATGATGGGGCTCCTGCGCCGCGCCGTGGACGAGCGCGGCCGCACCATCGTGGCGGTGCTCCACGACATCAACTTCGCCTCCTGCTACTCGGATCAGATCGTGGCGATGCGCGACGGGAGGATCGTGGCGATCGGCCCGCCGGACGAGATCGTGACCTCCGAGGTCCTGCGCGAGGTCTACGGGATCGACGTCGAGGTGGTGCTGGTCAGGGGCTACCGCACCGTCTTCTTCTATCGCTGATCCGAGCATCGTCCTCAGGGAAGGCTGCAGATGTCCGCACCCACAGCGCGCCATGTCGTCGTCATCGGCTCCGGCGCGGTCGGCACGGTGAGCGCCGTCGAGTGCCTGCGGGCCGGCCATCGCGTGACGGTGATCGATCCGGGCCAGCCGGGCGGCGAGCAGGCGTCGAGCTACGGCAATGCCGGCTGGCTCTCGTCGCATTCCGTCATCCCGCCCGCCGAACCGGGGATGTGGAAGAAGGTCCCGTCCTTCCTGCTCGACCCGCTCGGTCCGCTCGCGATCCGCTGGAGCTACCTGCCGAAGGTCATGCCCTGGCTGATCCGCTTCCTCATGGAAGCCCGGACCACGGCCCGGATCGAGCGGACGGCACGCGCCATGAGGACGCTGCTGGTCGACGCGCCGAAGCTCCACGCGAGCCTGGCCGCCGAGGCCGGCGTGCCGCAGCTGATCGAGCGCCGCGGTGTTTTGCACGTCTATCCCGATCGGGCGGCCTTCGAGGGCGACGCCCGGTCGTGGGCCATCCGCCGCGCGGTCGGCGTGGAATGGCTCGAACTGTCGGCGGAGGAGCTGCGGCAGCGGGAGCCCGAACTGCATCCGCGCTACACCTTCGGCCTCGTGGTCGAGGAGGCGGGGCATTGCCGCGATCCCGGATCCTACGTCGCCGCCCTTTCCCGGCTGGCCTGCGAGCGGGGGGCGACCTACGTCCGGACCCGCGCGACGGGCTTTCGTCACGAAGGGGGACGCCTCGTCGCCGTCACGACGGAACAGGGGGAGATCGCCTGCGACCGCGCCGTCGTCGCGGCCGGCGCCCGGTCCAGGACCCTGACCGCCGCGCTCGGCGATCCTCTCCCCCTGGAGAGCGAGCGCGGCTACCACGTGATGCTCACCGATCCCGAGACGGGTCCGCGCACGCCCGTGATGGCGTCGGACGCCAAGATGATCGTCAATTTCATGAATGGCGGGCTGCGCGCCGCCGGTCAGGTCGAGTTCGCGGGTCTGGCGGCGGCGCCCAACTGGAAGCGCGCCGACATCCTGCGCGAGCACCTGATCTCGATGTTTCCCAGGCTGGCCGGGACCGTGAGCGCGGACCGCCTGCGCGTGTGGCTCGGGCATCGTCCGAGCATGCCGGACGGGCGCCCCTGCATCGGGCCGGCGCGCAAGACCACCGATGTGATCTACGCCTTCGGGCACGGCCATGTCGGCCTCGTCGGCTCGGCGCGGACCGGCCGCCTCGTCGCGCAACTCGTCAGCGGGCAGGCGCCCGAGATCCCGCTCGCGCCGTTCGATCCGCGGCGCTTCCTCTGAGCATCGCCGAAGCGGTCGCCGGTCGGGCGGCGAAAACGATGCGAAACCAGGAGGCTCAGCGGAATTGCCCTATGCCGTTCCGCTGCGCGCCCGGCCGCCGCTCCGTCGCGGCACGGAGCGGCGTCGCGGGCGATCCGGCCCGTCGCGTCAGGCGTTGGCGCCCCCGTCCACCGTGAGGGTGGTTCCGGTGATCTGGCGCGCCGCGGGGCTGGCCAGGAACGCCACCGCAGCGGCGATGTCCTCGGGCTTGCCGTAATGGCCCAGGGCCGTCATCGCCCGCTGCATGTCCGCCTGCTCGCCCTGGGCCGGGTTCATGTCGGTGTCGGTCGAACCCGGCTGCACGAGGTTCACCGTGATGCCGCGGGACCCGACTTCGCGCGCCAGCCCCCGCGTGAAGGACAGCAGGGCGGATTTGGACATCGAGTAGACCGTCACGCCCGGGAACGGGACCCGCTCGCCCAGGCACGAGCCGATGGAGATGATCCGGCCGCCCTGCGGAAGATGCGGGATGGCGGCCTGCGAGGCCAGCACCACCGAGCGGACGTTCACGTCGAGAAGGGCATCGATGTCGGCGAGGCTCATCTCCGCCACCGGGCCGCCGCGGGCGATGCCGGCGTTGTTCACCAGGATGTCGAGGCCGCCGAGCGCCTCGACCGCCGCCCCGACCGAGCGTTTGACGGCCTCGGCGTCGGCGCTGTCCGCCTGGATCGCCACGGCGCGGCGGCCCTTCGCCTCGATGGCGCGCACGATCTCGGCCGCCCGTTCGGCGGAGCGCTCGTACGTGATGGCGACGTCCGCGCCCTTCTCGGCGAGCGCCAGCGCGATGGCGGCGCCGATGCCCCGGGAGGCGCCCGTCACCAGGGCGCGCTTGCCAGCGAGTTCGGTCATGGTCCGGCCTTTTCTCTAGTGATCGACACAGAAATGCCTAGGCGCGTTGCGGATCCGGGTCAAGGCATTTATATAACGATCGATGCAAAAATCCTCGCCAGCACGATCCTCCTGCCTGCCGCCGGCCCGCGGCCGCGGCCGGCCGCGCGGGTTCGACCGTGAGGCCGCCCTGGCCCAGGCGATGCTCCTGTTCTGGCGCAAGGGCTTCGCGGCGACCTCGATCGCCGACCTGACGCAGGCCATGGGGATCGGCTCGCCGAGCCTCTACGCGGCCTTCGGCTCGAAGGAGGCGCTCTACGCCGAAGCGCTCCGGTACTACGGCGAGCGGTACGAGGCCTCCGTCTGGGCGAATTTCACGGCGGCGCGGACGGCTCGCGCGGCCGTCGAGGCGCTCCTGATGGACTCGGCCGCCGCCCTGCCGAACGGCTGCGGACGCGAGGAGCCCCTCGGCTGCATGGTCACGCTCTCGGCCGCCGGCAGCGAAGGGCACGCCGAACTCGGCGCGATCGTGTGTGCCGCCCGCGCGCGCGGGCTGGAGCGTGTCGCGGCCCGCCTCGACCGCGCGGTGGCCGAGGGTGAGATCGGCGCCTCGCTCGACGTGGCCGCGCTCGCCCGCTTCGTGATGACGGTGCAGAACGGCATGTCGCTCCAGGCCCGGGACGGCGCGAGCCGGGCCGAGCTGGAGGCCGTCGCCCGTCAGGCGATGCTGGGATGGGACGCGGGCGTCGGCGCGGCCGGTGCCGCTCCCCCGGCCCCGCCTTGACCCTCCCGCTGCGGTGCCGAGCGGCCTGCGGTCACACGGCGACGGCGGTCGATCGGACCGGCGGATCCTCGGCCCGGGCGCGGCACCGCAGCCGTCCGCCCCTCCCCGATCGTCGCGCTCCGCGCTCCGCGCGCCGCCGATCGCCTGCACTCCGCACGGACACACGGATGACGAGATGAAGAAGATCGGATTTCTGTCCTTCGGGCACTGGTCGCCGACGTCGCGGTCGGAGACGCGCTCGGCGCGCGACACCCTGCTGCAGTCGATCGACCTCGCGGTCGCCGCCGAGGAACTCGGTGCGGACGGCGCCTATTTCCGGGTCCATCATTTCGCACGCCAGCTCGCCTCGCCCTTCCCGCTGCTCGCCGCGATCGGGGCCAGGACCAAGCGCATCGAGATCGGCACTGGCGTCATCGACATGCGCTACGAGAACCCGTTCTACATGGTCGAGGATGCCGGCGCGGCGGATCTGATCGCGGGCGGGCGCCTCCAGCTCGGCCTCAGCCGCGGCTCGCCCGAGCAGGTCATCGATGGCTGGCGGCACTTCGGCTACGCCCCGGCCGAGGGCGAGAGCGATGCCGATATGGGGCGCCGGCACGCCGAGACCTTTCTCGCCCTGCTGAAGGGAGACGGCTTCGCGCAGCCCCATCCGCGGCCGATGTTTCCCAACCCGCCGGGGCTGCTGCGCCTCGAACCGCATGCCGAGGGCCTGCGCGAGCGGATCTGGTGGGGATCGGCGTCGGACGCCACCGCGGTGTGGGCGGCCCGGCAGGGCATGAACCTGCAGAGCTCGACGCTCAAGGCGGACGAGACGGGTGAGCCGTTCCACGTCCAGCAGGCCAAGCAGATCCGCCGCTACCGCCAGGCCTGGCGGGAGGCCGGGCACGCCCGGACGCCGCGCGTCTCGGTCTCCCGCTCGATCATCGCCCTCGTGAACGATCGCGACCGCGCGTATTTCGGGGGCGACGAGAGCCGCGATCAGGTCGGCATCATCGACAGCATGCGGGCGGTCTTCGGCCGCTCCTACGCCGCGGAGCCGGAGCGCCTGATCGAGGAGCTGAGGGCCGACGAGGCCGTCGCGGAGGCCGACACCCTTCTCCTGACGGTGCCGAACCAGCTGGGCGTGGCCTACAACGCCCACGTCATCGAGAGCATCCTGACGCAGGTCGCCCCGGCGCTCGGCTGGCGGTGATCCCGTCCGTCGCCTCGCGGGCAGCTCGGTCGGACGCGGCGCGCGCTGCGCCGGTCCTAGGCGCGCTGCGCCGGTCGGGGGCGCGGCCTCAAGGCTCCGCGCCGCCGTCGTACCGCGCCTGCGCCGCGTCGATGTGGCCCAGATGCTGGAAGGCCCAGGCCCCGAGCGCCTGGACCGGCTCGGCCAGCGAGTGGCCGAGGTCCGTCAGCGCGTAGTCGACGCGCGGCGGGATGGACGGCGTCACCGTCCGGCTCACCAAGCCGTCGCGCTCCAGGTTTCTCAAGGTCAGGGTCAACATCCGCTGCGAGATATTGCCGATGCCACGCTTCAATTCGTTGAAGCGCTGGGGCTGTCGCCGCAGGAGCATGATGACGAGCACGCTCCACTTGTCGCCGATGCGCGACAGCACGCGAGACACTTTCGCGCAATCGGACCCGTGATCGAGAACCGGCTCAGTCACATCCATGTAACCTCGGTATCATTGCTGTGCGTTCTTGCGCGGCGGGGAGCTCACAATATCCTATCCCGGTCACAAAGGGGAACCGGGTTACGCTATGAAACTCCTCCACATCGATGCCAGCATCCTCGGCGCCGGGTCGGTCTCGCGCGAATTGTCGAAGCTGGTCGTCCAGCGGCTCACCGCGGGCACGCAGGCCGTGGTGATCTACCGCGACCTCGTCGCCGAGAACCTGCCGCACCTGACGGTGGCGAGCCTGCCGAGCGCGCACCCCGCCTCGGCCCTGGCGGGCCCGCTGAGTGCGGACGGCCGGGAGGTCCGCGACGCCAGCGACCGGATGCTCGACGAGTTCATCGCCGCCGATACGGTGGTCCTCGGGGTGCCGATGTACAACTTCACCGTCCCGTCGCAGCTGAAGGCCTGGATCGACCGCTTGGCGGTGCCCGGCAAGACCTTCCGGTACGGCGCCAACGGGCCCGAGGGGCTGATGGCCGGCAAGCGCGTGGTGGTGGCCCTGGCCCGCGGCGGGTTCTACGGCCCGGCGACGGCCGCCGCCTCGGCCGAGCACGCCGAGAGCTACCTGCGGGCCGTGCTCGGCTTCCTCGGCATCACGCCCGAATTCGTGCTGGCCGAGGGACTGGCGACCGGTGAGCACACCAAGGCGCAGGCCCTCGCGGCGGCCCGCGACGCCGTCGCGCAGATCGCGGCCTGAGGCTCGGGCCGCCCGGAGCGCGTCGGGTCCCGCTTACCGGGCCTCCAGGGCGGCCTCGATCAGGCCGCGCACCTCCTCCCAGGCCGGGGTCGAGGGCGTGACGAGGTCGAAGTGGCCCGCATCCGGGACGGTGACGAGCCGCAGCGCGACGCCGGATCGCCCGCGCAGGGCGCGGGCGTAGTCGTGGGCGACCCACGGCGGCACCAGCCGGTCGAGCACGCCGCTCACCATGACGATGGACCCGGCCGCGGGCGTGAGGGCGGCGGGCGAGACCTCCGGGAGCCTGTCGGCCGGGATCAAGCCTTCGAGAACGCCCGGGCCGCAGAGGACCGGCACGAGGCGGGCGAACGAGCCGAGGTCGCCCACGCCGCCCAGGCTGATGACCGCGCGCGGCGCGACGCGCGGGGCCGCCCGCAACGGACTCTCCGGCGGGAGCGAGTCGCGGGAGGCGGCCCACAGGGCGAGGTGACCGCCGGCGGAGTGGCCGACCAGCACCACGCGCGCGAGGTCGAGGCGGTGCTGCGGCGCGTCCGCGGCCAGCCGGTCGAGCGCGGCGCCGATGTCGCGGTAGGTGCCCGGATAGCCGCCGCCCGCCTCGTTGGCGCGGCGGTAGCCGATGCTCCACACGGCGATGCCGCGCCGCGTCAGCTCTGGTCCGAGATGGCGCATCTGCTCGCGCCCGGCGGTGGCGGCGCTCCAGCAGCCGCCATGGATGAGGACGGCGACCGGATGCGGCCCCGGTCCGGCGGGCAGGAAGACGTCGACGCCCTGCGAGGGCGCCTCGCCGTAGGCGACCTGCAGGGCGGGTTCGGGCCGCGGCAGGTCGCGGAAGGTCGACAGCGCCACCGGGTCGGCGAGCGCGGGGCCGATCGCCAGCGCGGCCAGGAGCGTGACGGATGCGCGTCGCCTCATGCCAACCTCCTTGTTGCATAGGCCGCGGGAGGACTGCGTCGCGGAGGGGGATACGCTCCGGCCGACCTCCCGGCGACCCGACCGCCTCATCCCGGAGCGGAGTGGCCGGTCCGCCGATCCCTATTCCGATTCGCTGGGCTTGTCGGAGTAGATCTGAAAAGACTGGTGATCCCCGGCGATACCGTACTCGAGGATGTAGTCGGGCAGCTTCACGGCATCGACGCCCGAGCGGATCGTGCCCCTCTTCGACCCGCGCTGCGCCATCGCCTGGGCGCCGTCACGAAGGGCCGTGATCAACGATTCGATATCCGAGCCGGACAAATTCGGCTTCAGGCTGCCGATCGAGATGGCGATCACCTTGATGAATCTGTCGACATCGGCGGGATCCTGGCTGTTGAGGTGAACATCCACCCTGGCCAGCGCCGTCTCGTCGGCGCAGATGATCATGTAATCGATGCGTCTGAAGGCGCTCACCGAGAAGGCGTCATCGAAGTATTTTTGTCGTATGAACTGAAGTGTGGGCAGGTTGGCTTTGTAGGTGGCTCTGCGCGAATTGAGTTGGCTCTTGTAGTGGGTGCACGAGACGAATCCGTCTCTCGCCGGCAGCGCCGTCCCGGACGCGCTGCGCTTCATCGACGGAAGGCCGACGACGGCGTGTCGCTTCAAGGGAGCGCCGACGCTGACGGCCAGCAGGATCAGCATCAGGGCCGACAGGTAGAAGATGAGCGGCCCTTCCAGGCCATCGCCCGTCGCAACGCGCTGCACCTCAACCTCCTTGTCCAAGAGATTGATCCAAGAGATTGATCCAAAAGATCGGTCCAAGAAATCGCGTCGGCCCTCCGGCGGAAGGCTCGGCTTCGAGCAAGCCGCGCGACCCCACGGGAAGCGCCGCAGATGAAAAAATACGACTTGTGCTTGTAGTGGTCGTCATTCGATCGGGTGACGTCCCTGACCCGTATGGCTCGGAACGGCTGCCGCACCATCACGATTGTCGGCCTTCGTTACCTGTTCCGACGCCGGCCGTCGTTGATGGCGAAGATCGCTGCGGATCCCAGGCGCTCAAGTCTTCACGGCGCCGTCAGGCGGCGGTAATCAAGCGAAGGCAGAGTACATCGAACGGAGGCCGGAACGGTCGCCGACGTCTCGGCGTTCCTGCACGACCTTGTGCCTCACCCGGATGAAGGCCAAACCTGCGCATGATCTTTAGCCGTCTCGTCATCGCCGGCATGGCCGCAACCACCCTCGGGATGCCTCACGCGCTCGCCTGCGAGGTGAGGGACGACGATGTCGCCAAGCTCGTGGCCGTCAACACCGAGATGATGAAGATCATCGCGACTCGCCAGGAGATGCAGGCCGACTTCATCAAGCGGATCATGGCCGATTCCGACCGGCTGAGCGCCAAGGACGTTCTCAACGATTACGTGAAAAACTTCAAATATTCCGCCGGACAGAGCTCGCCTATCGCTCAGAAGAGCTCGGACATCAACGAGGTGTCGACCAGACTGATGGATCAGTGCTTCAACAGGAAGCGCTGAGTCTCCATTCGCGCTTTCTGAATGCGCTGAATCTCACGTCTCCGCTGTATACAGGGGACGTGTGCACCCCTCGCTGCGACACGGGCGAGGAGCCCGGGGCGGTGCGAGGTGGCGCAGCCGTGGCCAGGGATCACGTCCGTTCCTTGTGCAACGAGGGCGGAGGCGTCAACGCCGAGCGGACCGCCAGCGAGGCCGGGACCGGCGAGGCAGCCGATGGGTCCCATGGTGCCGGCCGGCGCACGAGGGCGTGGCACGCCAGGAGGACGCCCGCCAGTGCCGCGCCGGCCAGCACGTCGGACAGGTAATGCCCGCCCGCGCTCAGGGTGGCGAGGATCACCAAGCCGTTCACCCCGATGATCACCGGTCCGAGGATGGGGATCGGGGCCAGCGCCCAGGCGGTGATCAGGGCGAGGCTGACGTGGAACGACGGAAACGTCACGAGGCCGCGCATGGACCCGAGATCCATCGTCCCCAGCGTGCCGTCGCGCAGGCGGGTGAGCGGGTCGAGGTGCCAGAGCGCGCCCACGGTTTCGAGCCGGTCCGGATCGGCCGGCTGAACGCCGTAGGCGAGGTAGGGCCCGAGCGCCGGCAGGAAGGCCGAGACGGCCACCGCGCAGGCCAGTGCGGCCGAGAACAGGCGCACGAACGCCCAGAGCCGGCCGATGCGGCGGGTGGCGGCGAGTACGATCACCACGAGGGCGATCTGCGGCCCGCTCGAATGGTAGGCGAGCGCGAGCGCCCGCGCGACGGCCGGATGGGCCTCCACCAGCGCCACGTGGGCGCGCCAGTCGAAGCCGAGCGCCGCCTCCGCCCGCATCAGCAGGGGGTCGGCCAGCGGGCGCCCCAGCGTGGCCGCGAGGTAGTGCAGCACGCCGAGCGACGCGGTGACGGCCATCAGGGCCGCGGAGGCGAGCGTCATGCCGCGCAGGGCGGGATGCGAGGTAGGCCGGCTCCAGAAGACCGCCCCGAACAGGAGCAGGACCACCAGCGCCGCCAGCCCTCCGAAACTCGCCGGATCGAGCGCGATGCCGGCCGCGGCAAGCCAGAGGCCGTCGACCAGCGCCACCGCGGCGGTGCCCGCCCACAGCATCGGGTGAGGCGCGGCCAGCGGGGCCGTGAGCCAGCGCAGGCCGGTGCCGATCCGGGCGGCCGACGCCGCCCCGTGCACCGCCTCGGACGATTGCTGCGTCATCACCCCGGTCTTCACCCCTGCCGCGTTGCACGCGGGCAGTATTACGCGCGAGGCCACGCTTTTGTTCTTAAGCTCGCGCCCGGCGCGGAGGACCGGCGCCCTGGGGACGTGAGCCGGGCGCACGGACCCGGCCGGGCGAGTGGCGTCTGCCGGCCCGGCCGGTTCGGTCAGAGCAGCGCGAGGATGTCGTCGAAGACGCCGTCCCACCCCGCTTGGTCCATCTCGACCAAACCGAGGCTGCGCAGGAAGAAGGCGCCCTCGGCGGCGAAGAAGGCCGTCCGCGCCCGGCGCTCGGCCGCGGAGCCGGGTTCGAGCCGTTGCAGCCACTCGGCGTACCAGTGGCGCCCCTGCTCCAAGTGCCTGGGCGATTGCAGCAGGCTCACGAGCATGCCGGCGATCTTGGTCTGGCTCGCCTCGTCGATCCGGGCCGAGGCCGTCACGTAGCCGCGCGCGCGCTCCACTTTGGTCCCGTCCGGCGGGGTGTGCCGCTCGACCTCGGCGTCGAAGGCCTTCACCCAGCGTTCGGCCATCGCGGCGATCAGGTCGTCCTTGCTGCCGAAGCAGTATTGCAGGCCGCCCTTGGTGATCCCCGCCGCCTTGGCCACGGCGTCGAAGGTCAGCGCCGTGGCGCCCTCCTCGCGCACGATCCGCTCGGCGATGTCGAGGACCTTGTCCCGGTCGATGCTCCTCGGACGGCCCATTCGGCGTTTCCCTCTTTTCAATCCATACGGATGGATTTAAATGCCCGTGACTTCGGTGACAAGCCGGGCCGCGGGAGCGGGCCCGGAGCCGCCGGATGACCAGGGACGTGCCCGGCCGACAGGTCGGGCCCTGCGAAGATGAGAACGCCTGATGTCCGCTTCGACCATCGCCTGCGCCATGACGTGGCGTGACCATCGGCGCCTGCCCCTCCTCGCGCTCCTGCTGGGCGCGGCGCTGGCCGCCTGCAAGCCCGCGGCGACCGATCCGGCCGCCACCGCGGCGGAGACGCCTCCGGTGGAGGTCTCCACCGCCACCGTCGAGGCGGCGACCGTCCCGCGCCTGTTCGACCTGCCGGGCCGCCTGACCTCGACGCGCGTGGCCGAGGTTCGGGCGCAGGTCTCCGGCATCATCCGGGAGCGCGCGTTCGAGGAGGGCAGCCTCGTGCGCAAGGACGACGTCCTCTTCCGCATCGATCCCGCCGTCTACAAGGCCGAGGTCGACGCCAGGGCGGCGGCCCTCGCCCGTGCGGAGGCGACCCGCGTGCAGGCCCTGAGGCAGTCGGAGCGCACCGAGACGCTGCTGGAGCGGCAGGCCGCCAGCACCGCCCAGCACGACATCGCCACCGCCACCCTGCGCCAGGCCGAGGCCGACGTGGCGAGCGCCAAGGCGCAGCTCGATCGCGCGCGGATCGACCTCGACTACGCCACGGTGCGCGCGCCCATCGCCGGCCGCATCGGCCGCGCCCTCGTCACCGAAGGGGCCCTCGTCGGCCAGGGCGAGGCGACGAAGCTCGCCGTCATCCAGCAGGTCGATCCGATCTACGCCGATTTCAACGCCTCCGCCTCCGACTTCAGCCTCCTGACCGACCGCGGCCACACGGAGGGGAGCGAGGTCCGGCTCGTCCACCCGGACGGCTCCCTGCATCCCGATGCCGGCACGCTGCTGTTCTCGGACGTGAGCGTCGACCCCGGCACCGGTCAGGTCAGCCTGCGCGGCGCCTTCGCGAACCCGCGCCTCTCCCTGCTGCCGGGCACCTACGTCCGCATCCGCCTCGCGCGGGGCGTGCTGCCCGGCGCCGTCATCGTGCCGGCTCAGGCCATCCAGCGCTCGAGCGCGGGCGAGGCCCAGGCCTTCGTGGTCGGCGCGGACAGAACCCTCGCGCTGCGCCCGCTGCGCACCGGGGCGCTGACGGAGGCGGGCTGGATCGTCGAGGAGGGGCTCAAGGCCGGCGAGACCGTCGTGGTCGAGGGCTTCCAGAGGATCCAGCCCGGCATGGCCGTGAGCCCGCTGCCCTGGAAGGGCGCCCGCACGGCCGCCGCCTCCCGGCAGCCCTGACCCCCTCGCGCAGGCTCGACCCGTATGACCCGCTTCTTCATCGAGCGCCCGATCTTCGCCTGGGCGATCTCCATCTTCATCATGCTGGTGGGCGCGATCTCGATCGCCTTCCTGCCGGTCTCCCAGTACCCGGACGTGGCGCCGGTCACCATCCAGGTGACGGCGACCTACCCGGGCGCACCGCCCGAGCGCCTCTACGACGGTGTCACCCGCATCATCGAGGAGGAGCTCAACGGCATCCCGGGGCTGATGTACTTCGAGTCGACCAGCGACACCGCGGGCACGACGCAGATCATGGCCTCCTTCGCGCCGGGCTCCGACCCCTCGAAGGCGACCGTGGCGGTGCAGAACAGGATCAAGCGCATCGAGGCGCGCCTGCCGCGGGCCGTGACCCAGCAGGGCGTCATCGTCGAGGAGGCGAGCACCAGCTTCCTCCAGTTCGTCATCGTCTCGTCCAGGGACGGCAGCCTGACGGACACGGATCTCGGCGACCTCGCGGCGCGCCGCATCCTCGGCGAGCTGCGGCGCGTGCCGGGCGTCGGGCGCGCGACCCTGTTCTCCTCCGAGAAGGCCCTGCGGATCTGGATCGACCCGGTCAAGCTCGTCGGCTTCGCCATGACGCCGGGCGACGTCACGGCCGCGGTCGGAGCGCAGAACGCCCAGGTGGCCTCGGGCATCGTGGGCGCGCAGCCGGCCACGCCGGGCCAGCGCATCGCCGCCAACGTGCTGGTGAAAGGGCAACTCACCACGGTGGCCGAGTTCGAGGAGATCGTGCTGCGCGCCAACCCGGACGGCTCGCTGGTGCGCCTGCGCGACGTCGCCGAGGTCGAGCTCGGGGGCCAGTCCTACGCCATGCAGACCCGCCTCGACGGGCGCCCGGCGGCCGGCATCGGCATCCAGCTCGCGCCGGGCGGCAACGCGCTCGCGGCCGCCACCGGCGTGAAGGCGAAGATCGCCCAGCTCCAGCGCACCCTGCCGGCCAACGTCGCCATCACGGTGCCGTACGACACCACGCCCTTCGTCGAGGTGTCGATCCGGAAGGTGCTGATGACGCTCGCCGAGGCGATGGCGCTGGTCTTCGCGGTCATGTTCCTGTTTCTGCAGAACATCCGCTACACGCTGATCCCGACCATCGTGGTGCCGGTGGCCCTGCTCGGCACCTGCGGCGCCCTGCTGGTGGCGGGCTTCTCGATCAACGTGCTCACCATGTTCGGCATGGTGCTGGCCATCGGCATCCTGGTCGACGACGCCATCGTGGTGGTGGAGAACGTCGAGCGCATCATGGCCGAGGAGGGCCTGTCGCCGAAGGCGGCCACCGCCAAGGCCATGGGCCAGATCACAGGCGCCATCATCGGCATCACCTCGGTGCTGGTCGCCGTGTTCGTGCCGCTGGCGTTCTTCCCCGGCTCGGTCGGCGTGATCTACCGGCAGTTCGCGGTGAGCATGGCCACCTCGATCGCCTTCTCGGCCTTCCTGGCGCTGTCGCTGACGCCCGCGCTCTGCGCCACGCTGCTGAAACCCGTCGAGGCCGGGCACGGCCACGCCAAGGGCGGCTTCTTCGGCTGGTTCAACCGCCGCTTCCAGGCCGGCACGCTGGCCTACCGGGCCGGCGTCGCCGGGATGCTGCGCCGGCCGGTGCGGGCGCTCCTCGTCTACGCGCTGCTCGTCGCGGCGCTCGGCTGGGGCTACCTGCGCATGCCGACGAGCTTCCTGCCCATCGAGGACCAGGGCTACGTCATCGTGGATGCGCAGACCCCGCCGGAATCCTCCACCGAGCGGACCCTCGACGTCGCTCAGCGGATCGAGGGCCATTTCGGGGGCGAGGCGGCGGTCGCCACGCGCGTGGTGCTGCTCGGCTACGGCTTCTCCGGCCAGGGCCAGAACGCGGCGATCGCCTTCGTCACCCTGAAGGACTGGGCGGAGCGCAGCCCGAGCGACGGCGCCGAGGCGATCAGCGCCCGGGCCAACGCGGCGCTCGGAGGCCTGCCCGACGCCATCGCCATGGCGCTGTCGCCGCCGGCCATCGAGGCGCTCGGCAATTCCAGCGGCTTCGCCTTCCGCCTGCAGGACAAGGGCCAGCAGGGCTACGCGGCGCTCGCCGCCGCGCGCGACCAGCTGCTCAAGGCGGCGAGCCAGAGCCCGGTGCTGCAGGGCGTCTACGTCGAGGGCCTGCCGACCGCGCCCCAGATCGAGCTCACCCTCGATCGCCAGAAGGCGAACGCGCTCGGCGTCACCTTCGCCGACATCAACGACGCGCTCTCCACGAGCCTCAGCTCGGCCTACGTCAACGACTTCCCGAACCAAGCGCGCATGCAGCGGGTGATCGTGCAGGCCGAGGCCGGGCGGCGCATGCGGGCCGAAGACCTGCTCGCCATCAACGTGCGCAACGCCAAGGGCCAGATGGTGCCGCTGCAATCCTTCGCGCGGGTCTCATGGACGATGGGGCCGGCGCAGGTGGTCGGGTTCAACGGCTACCCGAGCATCAAGATCTCGGGCAGCGCCGCGCCGGGCTACGCCAGCGGCGACGCCATGGCCGAGATGGAGCGCCTCGCCGGGCAGCTGCCGCCGGGCTTCGACTTCGCCTGGACCGGGCAGTCGCTGCAGGAAAAGCTCTCGGGCTCCCAGGCGGTCTATCTGCTCGCGCTGGCGCTGTTCTGCGTCTTCCTCTGCCTCGCCGCGCTCTACGAGAGCTGGTCGATCCCGCTGGCCGTGCTGCTCGTGGTGCCGACGGGCGTGGTCGGCGCGGTCTTCGCGATGCTCGCGCGCGACATGCCGAACGACGTCTACTTCAAGGTCGGCCTGATCACGGTGATCGGCCTGACGGCGAAGAACGCCATCCTGATCATCGAGGTGGCCAAGGACCTCGTGGCGCAGGGCCGCTCCGTGCGGGAGGCGGCGCTGGAGGCCTGCGAGCTGCGCTTCCGGCCCATCGTCATGACCTCGTTCGCCTTCATCCTGGGCGTGGTGCCGCTCGCCGTCGCCACGGGAGCCAGCATGAACAGCCAGCGGGCGATCGGCACGGGCGTGTTCGGCGGCATGGTCACCGCGACGGTGCTGGCCGTGTTCGTCACCCCGCTCTTCTACGTCCTGATCGCCTCGGCCCTGCGCGGAGGGCGCGCGACCGGGACGGCGGCTGCCGGAATCCCGGAGACCCCGGCGGCGACGGCGGACAGCCCGGGCGTCGCCGGGTGAGGAATCGCGGGCCGCCGCA
>NZ_JBKIBX010000008.1:160269-177857 GCF_046557895.1 Methylobacterium oryzisoli
CCCGCGAGAAGCGGTCGGCCTGCCCTCCCGCCCCCTCGGGCAGGCCGACCGCCGGGGGACCGGCTCGCCGATCCTTCGCCGCGTCAGCGCCTGCGGAAGAAGGTGGCGGCGGAGTAGCCGATCCAGAAGAGCAACCCGAATACCGCGAGCCCGGGGGAGATCCCGAAGGCGAGGCCGAGCAGGATCAGGCCGCCCGCGATCTTGACCAGCCGGGACGCTCCGCCCGGATGGAGGCCGGTCGGGCCGGCCGGCTGACCGAGGCCGTGGCGCCGGTCGACCGGTGCGCGATCCCGGACGTCGCCATGGTCGGCCGGCCCTCGCGCACCCGCGGCGGCGCCGAGCGCGCTGCGGGACGCCGCGGGCGCGGCGCCCGCATCGGGTCTCGGCGGTTCGATCAGGATCGGGTCCGGCGCCGGGGCCGGGCGCTCGGATGGGCTCCACCAGCGTGCCAGGGGCGTCTCGCCGCGCCCGGCCCGCGCGCGGAACGCGGGCGCCGGCGGGACGGGCTTCTCCGTCCGCCCGTACCGGGCCTGGAGGCTGCGGACCTCGGTGACCAGCGGGTCGCCGATGGCCGGGCTCACCATGCGGACGAAGAACGCGAAGCCGAGCGCGGCGTCGAAGACGTCGCGGGCGGCGCCCCAGCGCCGGCCCTCGGGGCCGCCCGTGTCGATCTGGTGCAGCAGCGCGCGGAAGCGGCGCAAGGTGTCGCGCGGCACGGCCACGCGCTCGTTGACCGTGAGGCCCGTGACCTCCTGGCGGCGCCCGCGGCGCATGACGCGGGTCTTGTCCGGATGGACCGTGAAGCCCTCGGCGGCCACGATCTCGCCGGCGTAGCGCAGCAGGGCCGAGACCTTGGCGGCGCCCTCCCCCGAGGCCGAGAAGGTCATGTCGTCGGCGTAGCGCGTGTAGGTGAAGCCGAGCGAGCCGGCCAGCGCGGCGAGCCGCGCATCGAGCCGCGTGCAGACGAGGTTCGTCAGCATCGGGCTCGTCGGCGCCCCCTGCGGCAGGCGCCGTGGGCCTCTGGCGGCGAAAAGGCGCTCGCCGTTGAGGTCCAGCTCGTCGACATCCGGCTCCGTGCAGAGCAGCGCCAGCACCGTGGCGACCGATTCCGGGTAGCCGAGACCGCGGAACTTGCCCTTCACGCGCCGGAAGGTGAGGGTCGGGAAGAAGTCCTTGAGGTCGAGGTTGACCACGACCTCGCGGCCGACATGTGCCCGGGCATTGGTCAGGATCGAGCGGCCCGGCACGAAGCCGTGCGCCGCCTCGTGCACCGGCACCTTGCCGAGGATCGCGTCGAGCACCCAGTACTGCGCGCGCTTGAGGCGCGGCATCGGGGCCGAGATCAGCCGCTCGCCGCCGGTCTTCTTCGGCAGGGTGAAGCGCTGGTAGTGGCTGATGCGCGAGAGCGCGCGGTCGTAGGCGAGGAAGCGCAGTTCGGCCAGCGGAATGCCGATCGCGTCGGCCAGCGCCCTGGGGCTGGCGAGGTCCGGCAGGCCGGGCTTGAGCGGCGTCGCCGCCGCGTGGGAATGCAGGCCGGCCGAGACCTCCGGGCCGAGGAAGAGCACCTCGCGGTCGCGCCGCGCGTGCCAGGCGAGCGCCCGGTCGTGACGGCCCCGCGCGTGACGGAGCTTCGTCTCCTTGCGTCGGGCCAGCGCCTCCTTCTTGCGGCGCTTGTGCATCGCCTTGAGCGCCGTCTCGGGGTCGCGCCAGAGCCGCTCCTGCGCGTGGAGGTCGGCGATCTCGCGCTGGATGTCGCCGCGCCGCTTGATCAGTGCGGCGGGAAGATCGGGCTGCGCCTCGTCGCCGGGCCAGAAGCCGAGGCGGATCATTTCTTCGAGGATGACCTCGTCCTTCGACGAGTCCCGGATGCGGTCGTAGAGCTGCTGCTGCGTCAGGCTGCCGGGCCGCACGGTCATGGCCGCGCCTCCGCCCGGCATCGGCCGGGAAGTCCGAGGGACGCGGGCCGGTCGGCCTTCGTCTCATCTGAGGACTGGCGCGGTCCACTCGAAGGGACCCCGGCCCCTGGTGCGGATTTGGGTTCAAGGAACCCAAACTGAAAATCCGCACCAGGGGCCTGGGGTCCCCCAGTGAAGACCGGGCCAGTGGCGCATTGCAGGGCAGGATGCAGGGACGGCGAAGCGCCGCCCGGGTTGCAAGGTCCTGTCCAGCCCGCGTCCCTCGTCCCCTCAGGGTTACGGGTGGGGGCGGGCGAAGGCAAGGCTTGCCTGCTCCTCATCCTCCGATCCTCGACCGGGGAGCGCCATGCGGGCCGGAGTCTTCCCGCGAGGGCCGCCCCGGGATGGGCGCGCGCCAGGGGAGACGGCTGCAGGGACGGGCTCGTCACGCCGCCCTCCCCTCGACCTGCACGTGGAAGATCCGGCGCAGGGCCAGCATGTGCTCGCAGGGTCCCCGCATCAGCTTGTTGTGCCCGTAGAACCCGCAATCGCAGCGCGCCTCCACCAGCCGGTCGTCGGCATCGAGGGCGATCATCGGGTGCCGCACCTTGCCGTCGTCGAGCACCTCGCCGTCGATGATCCGGCGGCCCTCGCGCCGGTTCGTCGAGGCGATGGTGACGAGGCGCGCCGCGATGAAGCGGTCCGCCTTCTCCTCCTGCTCGGAGGCGAAGCGCAGCGCGCCCGGGGCCAGCGGCTCGCGGGTCAGCTCGCGCAGGCGGTAGACTCCCTTGTCGAGGTCGAACATGGCGCGGCCGTTCTGGACGTAGAGGCCCAGCGCCCCGGCCACGAGGGCGCGGTCGAGGCCGGTCTCGGCGCTCAAGCCCGCGACGCTGGCGACATGCTGCCGGCGCAGGGCCGCGAAGACGCGCTCGGCGCTGACCTCATCCACCTGGGTGCGGGGCGCCAGGAGATCGAACTGGCCGGCGCGCGACCAGTCGTTGGCGGTCCAGCCCGACAGGCCGAGGGTGAAGCGCAGGCCTCCGAAATCGACCACCGCGAAGGCCGGCAGGCCGGTGCCCAGCAGGTGCAGCCGCACGGATCGCGCGAGCGGCAGCGCCCGCGCCAGGATGGCGAGGCGGCGCCGTCCCCAGAGCCGGATCTCGGCCGGGCTGCCGCCGCGATAGACCGAGCGCCGGAAGGTCAGGCGCTCGCCCCAGGGCTCGATCAGCACGCTCACCGGCTCGCCCGGCTCCAGCAGGAAGCGCAGCGAGCGCGGCCCGTGCCGCTCCTTCCGGGCGGCAAGCCGCGTGAGGATCGCGTGCATGTCGACC
This sequence comes from Methylobacterium oryzisoli, assembly GCF_046557895.1. Lineage (NCBI taxonomy): Bacteria > Pseudomonadati > Pseudomonadota > Alphaproteobacteria > Hyphomicrobiales > Methylobacteriaceae > Methylobacterium > Methylobacterium oryzisoli. The sequence goes on from NZ_JBKIBX010000008.1 coordinate 163,496, forward strand.
GGGTGGAGGTCGACGACGTGGGCCGGCTGGGCCATGGCGCTCGACACCTGCAGGAAGCCGCGCATCCAGCTGTCGGGCAGCTCGATCTTGTCCTCGCGGTAGGCGGCCTCGCCCGTGGTCTGCACCTCGAAGCCGGTCGGGTCGATCGACAGGGTCGTGTCGCGGTAGCTGCGGATTTTCTGGAACTCGTCGTAGAGCGCGTGGCTGTAGTCGATGTTCGTGGTGCCGCAGGCCATCTCCTCGATGCGCTCGAACACGTCGTGGTCGCAGGACAGGCGGCCGTAGGTCGATTCGTCGAGGCTGAAGCACTCGAAGAACACCTCGTCCGGATGCACCGTGATCACCGGATCGAGAACGATCCAGGCGTCGCGGTCGGCGCGGTAGAGCCAGTCGAAGTAGCGCTGGCGCGCCTTGTAGAACGGGCTCATCAGGGCGCTGGAGCGCGCGTTGATGTCGTTCATCTCCTGGCGCAGGGCCTCGATGCGCGCCTTGGCGTCGTCGCGGCTGGCCAGAGCCTCGGCCAGCAGTTCCTGCTCGTGCGCCTTCAGCCACTCGAAATAGGCGGTCCGGTCCTTCGGCTTGAAGCGCAGGTCCGAGACGACGACGTGGTGCAGCGCCGAGATCGCCTCCCGGAACGGCAGGTGCCGGGCGACGCGGCCGACGAAGTAGGTCGGCTCGCGCAGGGTGTCGGGCGCGAAGCCCAGCAGCGTCGAGGCGGCGTCGGACGCGGCGCGGGTCTCGCCGAAATAGCGATGGACGAAGTTCATCAGGCGGCTCGTCCGGTTCGGCGGCGCGGAGCGACGGGAGCGATCGGCAGGGGCGCGGCGGCGGCGAGGCCGGGATGGGCCTGCGTGATGTCGCGCAGCGCCAGCACCGCCTGCGTGCGGTCGCGGGCGGTGCCCGACAGGGTCAGGTCCGACAGGAGCGGCAGCACCGCCTCGGCGCGGTCGCGGTCGCGCAGGGCCTCGGTTCTCAGAAAAGCGGCCATCCGGTCCTTGGCGACGCGGCCCTTGAGCACCTGCAGCATGACGATGCGGGCGAGCGGCAGCAGCGCCGCGAAAGCCTCGTCGGACTGCACCTGTCCGATCAGCATCTCGGTGACGAGGAGATGCATCGACTGGGCGGGATGTTCGAGCAGGCGGGTCAGTTGCGCCTCGGCATCCTCGGGCCGCAGGCGGCTGCGCAGGAGGTGGCGGGCGAAGGCCAGCACCTCCGGCTTCACGCTGTCGGTGACGACCGCGAGCGTGGCCGGCGTCCAGACCTCCGGCGGCCAGCCGTCGAAGTGGCGGCGGGCGAAGGCGTGGACCTCGGGCCATTCCGACTCGACGAGCAGCACCGCATCCGGGGCCTCGCCCTGGAAGCGCCCGGGTGCGCCCTCGAAGGCGGCCATGGCCCAGTGCCGGACGCTGCGATGCGGGTGGTGGCCGAGCCGGGCGATCTGCCGGACCGAGAAGGTGTCGGCGCTCCGGTCCTCCAGCAGCGCGGCGCCGAGCTGCTGCGCGCCCTTGGCCCGGGCCTGGAGCAGGCGCCAGACCATGCCGGCATCGAGCGCGGCGAGCTGCGCCGGCATCGCCTCGCGCAGCAGCGCGACGATGTCGGCCGGGTAATCGTCGTCCGGCGCGGTCGCGAACAGGGTGTCGATCAGGTCGCGCGCCAGCCTGTCGGCGATGGCGGGCTCGCGCGCGGCGATCCGGGCGACGAGCGGGCGCGAGGCGCGGCGCAGCCGCGTCGCGCCGGAGGTGGCGAAGGCGAGGACGAGCGGCGCGTGGCGCGCCAGCGCCTCGTCGCCGAGGCCGCCGAACAGGGTGAGGGCCGCTTCCTGCACATCCTCGGAGGGCGAGCCCAGAAGGTCGCGCCAGGTGCCGTCCGGCAGGCCGGCCGGATCGATTCCCGTACGGCCGAGGATGTCGATGGCGGCGGCGGTGACGGCAGGCGCGCGGTGGCCCATGAGCCGCCGCAGGTCCGCGTCCGCGAGCGGCAGGGAGCCGGCGGGCCAGAGGTGCCGAAGGCGGGCGCGCACGAGGCGGATGACGGCGATCTCCGCCTCGCTCGGCGCCTCGGGAATCGCCAGCAGCCACGCGACGAGCTGGTCCGCCAGCGTCCGCGAGAGATCGGCGGCGAGCGGGCGCTCGCGGGCCCAGCCGAGGATGGGGTCGGCGAGGTCGGCATGCGCGGCCGTCAGGGCCGCGAAGGCGAGGGCCGGGCTCGACCAGGGCAGGCCCGGCTCGCGGGTGATCCGCTCCGCCGCGAGGCGGCGCGCCTCGGCGAGGTCGGCCCGCAGCAGCACCGCGAGCAGGTCCTCGTCGGCCGCACCGCGCGCGAGGCGGTCGCGCGCCTCCTCGAAGCCGAGCCGCTGCACCTCGGCATGGCGGGCGATCAGCAGCGCGCCGAGTTCGCCGACGGTGAGTCCGGCCACGAAGGCGGGATCGGCCTGGAGCACCCGCACGCCCAAGCTCGCCACCGGCCGGATCGGGCTCTGCCCGGCGAGCCGCAGGCCGAGATCCGGCCGTGCCTGCCACAGATCCGGGAAGGCCTCGGGCCGGCTCGCCGCGGGGGCGGAGGGCAGCTCCGCGAAGCTGAGGCTGCCGGGGCGCGGCCGCGCGCGGGGATCGTTGCGCTGGAGCACCTGGCTCGCCGTCCAGTTCCTGGCGAGGGGGCCGGAGGCCCGCTGCTCGCGCGACCACGTGCCCCCGGCCTGCCGCACGAAATGCGTCCAGGTCGCGGGCGGAGCGAGGTCGGCCTCCCCGAGCGTCAGCAGGTAGGCGGCGGCGAGGTCCGCGAAGCTCGGGTCGCCGAGTTCGCCGCGCTTGCGCAGGGTGCGCCAGATGCGGCGCTTGAGGTAGTGCAGGGTCGCATCCGCGAGGCCGACCGGCGCGTCGTCCCGGCCCTGGACCTCCGCGAGCAGGACGCGCCGCCGCAGTTCCGGGACGTAGACCTGCCCGCGATAGACCTGCTTGGCCCGGTACATCGGCGTCGCGGTCTCGAAGCGGTGCGCCGTCGCCGCGAAGAGCACCGCGTCGTCCGCCATCTCCGCGTACTTGTAGATCCGGCGCAGGCCGATCAGGTAGGGCGGGCGCGCGGGCAGCCGCCGGATGACGGCGGCGAGCGCCTCCCGCAAGGCCGCGTCGCCCTGGGCCGCCCGCGCCAGCGCGACGAGGGCGGGCCCCGGGGCGGCCATTTCGGCGAGGGCGCCGGCCATGCGGTCGGCATCGTGCGCCGCGGCCGCGCGCGCCAGCGCATCCGGCCCCGCGAGCGGAACCGCCTCCCGGGCCGCGCCCATGAGCGGCGAGGCGAGCGCGAAGCCCGCGAGGTCGCCGACGAGCCGGCTGGCGGCCGTCTCGGCGATGGTCCGCAGGGCCGGCGCGGCCTCGGCGCCGCCCGCGCGCGCCAGGGCGAAGACCAGCGAATAGCTCGCCTCGCGGTCGGTCCGCCGCGCCAGTTCGAGGAGGTCGGGCGTGGCCGCGCGGACCCGCACCTCGCCGATCCGCCAGAGCAGCCGGTCGAGATCCGTCGCGGGGCGGGGCGAGCGCAGGCTGGCGCCGAGCCGGGCGACGAGCGCGCGCTCGCGGCCGCCGGCCGGTCCGTCCGCATCACCCTCCGGCAGGGCGTCCGGCTCGCCGGCCCTGCGATAGCCCTCGTTGACCTTGGCGACGACGACGCTGTCGAAGATCCGGTCGGCGGCCTCGCGCGGTGCCGGGCTCGTGGTCTTGGTGCCCTCGCGCAGCGTGGCGCCGCGTCGCCCATAGCGGATGTTGACGAGGAACCGCGCTTCGCCGGCGAGCCCGTCGTTCTCGACGAGATCGACCTCGTAGATCTTGTCGGACGTGCCGCTCTTGAACCACAGCCGTGCCGAACGGACGACGTTCATCGGGACCCATGCAGCGACGAGGCGGGGCGCCTGCTATACCAATCGTCCGGCGAAGCTGACAAACCGAATGTCGCCGGATGGCCACGATCGCACCCCGTCGATCGCTCCGGGTTTCCCGAAGCCTCCCGATCGGGCGAGGATGCGGCGGATCCTGATCCCCTCCCCTGAGGTGCGCGAGCGGGCGGGCCGCCGGACCCGATCCTCCGGCCTCGCCGCGGGAGCGCCGCCGCCCCCTCGCGCGTGAGCCAAGGTGGCGCGTCAGGACGCCCGCCCGGCCTGCCGGGGTCCCGCCGCGGCCCAGGGATTGTCTCGCGCATCGGCGTGCGTGGCGAGCCAGAGGACGTGGCGGCGGCCTTTCCGTCCGTTCGCGTGGACGCGGACCTCGTCGACCGAAAACCCCATGTTGCGCAGGCGCGCCTTGAACTTGCGGTCCGGTCCGCCGGACCACACGGCCAGGATGCCGTTGGGGCGAAGCGCGTACCGGGCGCGCTTCAGGCCCCACTCGTCGTAGAGCCGGTCGTTCTCCAGGCGGGTCAGCCCCTCGGGGCCGTTGTCGACGTCGAGCAGGATGGCGTCGTAGCAGGCCGGCACCTGCTGGATCACGCGCTTGACGTCGTCCTCCCGGACCTCGACCCGCGGATCGTCCAGGCTTCCGGCGAAGATGTGGGCCAGCGGGCCGCGGGCCCAGGCCACGACCGCCGGCACCAGTTCGGCGACCACGACCCGCGCATCCGGTCCGAGCGCGTCGAGCGCGGCGCGCAAGGTGAAGCCCATGCCCAGCCCGCCGATCAGCACCCTGGCCTTCGGGCGGTCCTTGAGGCGGGCGCAGGTGAGGGACGCCAGGGCCACCTCCGAGCTGTTGGACCGATTGTTCATCAGCTCGATCGTGCCGACGCAGATCGTGTACTCGCTGCCGCGCTGCATGAGGCGCATCGGCTCGCGCTCGCCGGGGATGACGGCGGTGTCGAGGTGAACCCAGGGTATCAAAGGCCGGTGCCTCCCGTGGTCGAAGGGAACGCTCGGTGGAGCGGATGTGGACGGTGCGATCAAGAGGAATCGGCTCGGGCGCGGAGCGGGCCTGTCCGGCCTCCCGTCGGTCAGCCGGGAGACCCGGAGCTCAGAAGTGCTGCGGTCGCAGGAGCTTGACGGAGCCGTGCCGGGAACAGGGGACGATGCGGCTTGCCATTCGGGCTCAGACGCTCAGGTGACCGAGGGCGCGCGCGCGCGCATCCCCGTCGACCGGCCCTTCGTCGTCGATCTCGCCGAGCTTGAGCGCAGCCCAGCGGTCCGCGACCGTGAGGGCGAAGCCGAGGTTCTGCTCGACGATCAGCATGCTGGCGCCGGTGTCGGCCCGCTCGGCACCGAGGGCCGCGGCGATGCGCTCCACCACCGAGGGCTGCAATCCCTCGGAGATCTCGTCGATCAGGAGCAGCCGCGGGCGCAGCATCAGGGCGCGCGCGAGGATCAGCATCTTCTGCTCGCCGCCCGAGAGCGTGCCGGCGCGCTGGGCGAGCCGGTCCTTCAGGAACGGGAAGTGCCCGAACACGCGGTCGAGCGCCTCCGGCAGCAGCCGGTCCGAGGCGAGCGCGAGGCGCAGGTTGTCGCGGATCGAGAGGTCCTGGAACAGGGGCTGCTCCTGCGGGGCGTAGCCGACCCCGAGCGCCACGAGCTTGGCCGGCGACAGGCCCGCGACGGAGTGCCCGTCGATGGCGATCGAGCCGCCGCGCAGCGCGACCAGCCCCAGGATCGTCTTCAGGAGCGTGGTCTTGCCCATGCCGTTCTTGCCGAGCAGCGCGACGATCTCGCCCGGCGCCACGGAGAGCGACACTCCCTTGACGATCGAGACGGCGCCGTAGCCGCTCGACACGCCATCGAGGACGAGGGCGGCACCCGCTGCCTCAGACATGGACGCCTCCCGCGTAGATCGTCCGCACGAGATCGGACCCGACCACGTCCTCGACGGTTCCGTCGAGAACGAGCCGGCCCTGGTGCAGCACCACGATGCGCGAGGAGATCTCGCGCACGAAGTCGAGGTCGTGCTCGACCAGGACCACCGCGATGCCGAGATCGTTGGTCAGAGTCTTCAGCACCGTCCCGATGGTGGTGCGCTCGGCCTTGGTCAGGCCGGCGGTGGGCTCGTCGAGCAGGATCAGCCGCGGCTCCAGCGCCACCACCATGGCGAGTTCGAGCGCCTGCTTCTGGCCGTGCGAGAGCAGGCGGGCCGGTTGCGCCAGCAGGTGGTCGAGCCCCGTCATCCGCAGGATGTCGAGCGCGGCCTGCGGCAGGCCGAGCGTCCCGGCGCGCGCCACCGGGCTCAAGGCCTCGTGGGAGGCGCGGGCGAGCCGCAGGCAATCCGCCACCGACAGGCTCTCGAACACGCTCGCGACCTGGAACTTGCGCCCGACGCCGAGGGCGGCGACCCGGTTCGGCGTCAGCCCGGTCGTCGGCACGCCGCCCACCGCGACGGCGCCCCGGAAGGGCTCGGTGCCGTCGCTGAGGCAGCGCATCAGCGTCGTCTTGCCGGCCCCGTTCGGGCCGACGAGGCTGACGAGTTCGCCGGCCCGGATGGTGAAGTCGATGGCCTCCAGCACCGTGAGGCTGCCGTAGGACTTGGCGAGGCCCCGGACGGTGAGGAGGGGCGCGTCCGTCCGCGCGGCGGCGTGGGAGGGACGCGGGGCGAGGCGCGGGACGGCGGCGGTCCGCGGCCCGAGCGGCAGCGCCGCGAAGGCGCGGCGGGCCAGTTCGGCGAGGCCGCCCGGCAGCAGGATGATGATGGCGACGAAGGCGGTTCCGAGCAGGAGCTGCCAGAGGAACGGCAGGTCGCCCGAGAGACTCGCCGCGAGGTAGTCGATCCCGATCGTCCCGAGGACCGGACCGAGCAGCGTCCCGCGCCCGCCGAGCGCGACCCAGATCACCAGTTCGGTCCCGAACAGGAAGCCGGCATTCTCCGGCGCGACCACCGCCGAGGCGTTGGCGAACAGGAAGCCCGCGAGCCCCGCCACCCCCGCCAGCACGGTGGTGAGCAGGATCTGCAGGCGCCGGGGGTTCAGGCCGAGATAGGCGCAGCGCGCCTCGTTGTCCCGCACCGCCACGAGCGCGCACCCGGCATCCGAGCGCACGAAGATCCAGGCCGCCAGGGTGACGGCGACGAGAAACAGGGCGGCGAGACGGAAGAAGCCCTCGATGTCGAGGGGCAGGACGTCGAAGCCGACGAGGCCGCTGCTGGAGCCGGTCCACTCGCCGCCGGAATAAATCAGCTGCGTCACCACGATCGGCACGACGAGCGAGATCACCGAGGCGTAGAGCGCGGTCGAGCGGTGGTAGAAGGACAGCCAGCCGACCGCGAGGCCGAGCAGCGCCGGGGCGGCGACGGCGAGCCCGGCCGCCGCCGCGATCCAGTGCGGCGCCGCGCCATGGGCGGTCAGCAGCATCGCGGTGGCGTAGGCGCCGACGCCGAAGAACGCGGCCTGCCCGAAGGTGAGGATGCCGGCGAATCCCCACAGCAGGTCGACCGTGACGGCGAGCACCGCGTAGATCATCGAGCGGGTCAGCACGTTGACCGCGAAGGTGTCGAGGACGAGCGGTGCGACCCACAGCGCCGCGGCGCCGAGCGCCGCGACGACGAACGGGGCCGCGCGCGAGAGGCGGGGGCGCTCGCCCGCGCCCGCCGCGAGCGCGGCGGCCGGGAGGGTGTCAGGCACGGGAGAAACCTTTCGGGCTGATGCGCAGCACGAGGGCGGCGAGCACCGCGATGGCGATGCTGCCCAGGATGGGGCTGACGAAGGTGCTGACGAGCACCTGCGCCGTCCCGAAGACGAGGCAGGCGGCGGCGAGCGCGAGGAACGAGGCGTCCGCCACCATGACGAGCATGAAGGCCCCGATCAGCCAGCCGACGCCCATGTTCGGGTCGACGCTGGTGAGCGGCGTGAGGAGGACGCCCGCGAGCGCGGCGAGGCCGGCCCCGATCATGAAGATGACGAGGCGCACGCGCGCGGTGTCGATGCCGAGGCCCCGCGCCAGGGTCTCGTTCATGATCACCGCCCGCGCGGAGAGCCCGAGGCGGGTGCGCTCGATGGTGAGCGCGAAGGCCGCGCCGATGACGAGCGCGGCGGCGAGCGCGACGAGGCGGTAGGCGGAGTACTCGACGCCCATGACCGCGACGGTGCCGGACAGGAGGTTCGGGGTGAGCTGGACGTCGCGGCCGAAGCCCAGGGTGATGAGCTGGCCGATGATGATGCCGAGGCCCCAGGTGGCGAGGATCGCGTCGAGCGGCCGGCGGTAGAGCGGGCGGATGATGAAGAGTTCGGCCAGCCCGCCGAGGCTTGCGCCGACCGCGAAGGCGAGCGGCAGCGCGGCCCAGGGGTTCAGCCCGAGCTTGATCGTCACCACCGCGCAGTAGGCGCCGATGGTGAGCCACGCGCCATGCGCGAAGTTGATGATCTTCAGCACGCCGAAGACCGCGAGCAGGCCGATCGCCACCACGAAGAGGATCGCGGCGGTCGTCAGGATGTCGAGGATGAGCAGCATCGTGCCTCCCGGGTGGGATGACGCCCGGCCGGCGGGCCGGGCGCGCGTGCGGGATCCGGCGCCGGGGTCACGGGCCGTACGGGCGCCGCCCCGGCTGCGTCATACGAAATCCGATTGATCGCTTCGCGATGCGGATTTCGGCTTCGCTCAAGCGCCGCGCGGGCTGGCTGATGCGAGATCCGAACTGATCGTCCGGGTCTCGCATCAGTTCAGCTTGGGGCACTGCTCGCCCGGATCGACGTCCTTGAAGGTCCCGACGACCTTGACCGAGCCGTCGCGCTGAACCTGGCCGAGATACATCGTCAGGGGCGCGTGGTGCTGCTTGCTGATGCGGATCGTGCCGCGGGGACCGGTGGCGCTCACGGTCGGCAGCGCCTCCAGCACCTTGGCGGCCTCGGTGCTGCCCGCCTTCTCGACGGCGGCCTTGTAGAGGTAGATCGCCTCGTATTGCGGCACCGAGAGGTCGTTCGGCGTGCGCATGCCGGTGCCGAACTTCTTCTCCATCGCGGCGAGGAAGGCCTTGTTCTGCGGGCTGTCGATGCCGGTGACGTAGGAGGCCGAGAGATAGATGCCCTCCGCGTCCGCACCCATGTTCTTGGCCGTGCCCTCGTCGACCGCGAGGTTGGCGTAGGGCAGCGACACGCCCGCGCCGCGCAGCTGCTTGGTCAGCGTGACGTTCGGGGCGCCGCCGGCCGTGGAGGTGATCAGCGCGTCCGGCTTGGCCTCCTTCAGCTTGGAGATGATGGCGGTCCAGTCGCTGCCGTCCATCGGCAGGTATTCCTCGCCCACCACCTTGCCGCCGGTCTTCTCGATGTAGCTGCGCGTGAAGGCGAGCATGCCGCGGCCGAAGGCGTAGTCGCTGCCGATCAGGAAGTAGGTCTTGGCGCCCTTCTCCTTCGCGAAGGCATCGATCACCGGCGGCACCTGCTGCTCCGGCACCCAGCCGTTCACGAACAGGTTCTTGTTGCAGGACCGGCCCTCGTAGAACGAGGTGTAGATGTAAGGCACGCGGCCCTTGGTGACGGCGGGCAGCCCGGCATTGCGGGCCGCGCTCGTCTCCATCGAGATGATGGCGTCGACCTTCTTCTGGTAGATCAGGGAATCGAAGGCCTTCTGGGCGCCGGCCGCGCCGGAGGCGTCGTCGGCGACCTCCAGGGCGAGCTTGCGGCCGAGCACGCCGCCGCCCGCGTTGATCTCCTCGACCGCGAGCTCCGCCGACTGCACGACGGAGGGCGCCACGACGCTGTTGGCCCCCGAGAGGCCGACCGGAACGCCGATGACGATCGGCTTCTCCGCTGCCAGGGCGGGGAAGGCCGTGAGGGCGAGCGCGGCGAGCGCGCCGACGAGGTGACGATGCATGGTGAGGGCTCCTCGCAAATGGCGTCCTGAGGGGATGCGGGGCGTCAGGCGTAGAGGTCGGTGCGGCGGTCGCGCAGGACCGAGTTGAACTCGTTGAGGTCCTTGGCGCCGGCCTCCGCGAGGTCGATCACCGCCGAGATGGTCTCGGGGCGGTCGCGGCTCGCAGGGCCGGCGAGCGGCCAGCCCTTGGTGCCGATGATCAGGCTCTGGCCCTCGAAGGGCTGGCCGCGCTCGGTGCCCACGCGGTCGGCGCAGGCGATGAAGATGCCGTTCGAATGGGCGGCGGCGCGGTGCAGCGTGTTGGCCATGGCGGCCTCGCCCTCGGGCTGGTCCGGCATCGGCACCCAGTTGGTGGGGATGCAGACGATCTCCGCGCCGCGAAGCGCCATCTGGCGGAAGGTCTCGGGAAACCAGCCGTCGTAGCAGATCGCGATGCCGATCCTGCCGAGCGCGGTCTCGAACACCGGGAAGCCGAGATCGCCCTTGCGGAAAAAGACGTTCTCCCGGTGCCAGAGATGCGCCTTGCGGTAGGTGCCGATGAAGCCGTTCGGCCCGGTGATCAGGGCGGCGTTGTAGAGGTGGTCGCCCGCCCGCTCGGCGATCCCCGCCACGATGTGGATCTTGAGTTCGGCGGCGAGCCGGCCCCAGGCGCGGGAGGACGGCCCGTCCGGCACGGGTTCGGCCAAGGACGCCGCCTCCTCGGGGGTCTCGAACACGTAGCCGGTATTGGCCAGTTCCGGCAGCACGACCAGCCGGCTGCCCTCCCGGGCGGCGGCCCGGATGAGGTCGGACGAGCGGGCGAGGTTCGCCTCGACCGCGCCGAACTCCGGCTCGAACTGGATGCAGGACACCCTGAGGGCTGGGCGAGCGGGATCATTCGCCTGGATCATGATCGCTCCAAAACGCAAAAAGCCCCTGGGCGCGGAAGATCTTTCCGCAGACCAGAGGCTCCAAAGCCGTGATGTGATGCAGCACGCGTGCTGCTGGGCAACCTTGCCCGCTGACCTACGATACGCGTCGGGCGATCGACCGCAAGACCAATATGCGGGCAGGCCCTGCCCGGATCAGGGCCTTTCGGCCAACGCGATGCGCAGGCCGAGCCCGCTCATCGCCTCGTGCGCCGCCACCACGCTCTCGGCGACGCTCGGCATCGGCACGCGCGCCGCGGTGGCCCTGTCCCGGAGCAGCCGGTAGGCCGCGTCCTCGTCGATCCGGTTGAGGTCGACGAGCAGCCGGACCGCCTTCTCGACGGTGCGGCGCCCCTTCATGATCTCCTCGAGCCGGTGGATCTTGCTCGTCAGCCGGCCCTCGTAGCCGCGCCGGTAACGGGCCAGCGCGAACTGCGTCAGCACCCCGCGGGGCCGCAGCGGCTTCGTCAGGACGCCGTGCGCGTTGACGTCCGCGATGGCCTTGAGCGAGGTCGGGCTCTCGTAGGCCACGATGGCGACGACGGCCGGCTCGGTCTCCTCGATGGCGGGCAGGAGGTGCCTGACGTCGGCGTCGTCGAGCTGGATGAACAGCGTGTCGATGTCCGGGGGCAGGCCGGCGGGCGGCGGCCACGCCGCCGTCACCTCGCAGCCGAGGCGGCGGAGCTGGTCGACCAGCGTGGCCCCCTCCTCGTCGCGCGGATGGATGACCAGCGCCCGCGCGCGCCGCAGGTCGTCCAGGATCTTGCGGGCCGGGGCGCTCACGGGCTGAGGCCCTCCTCGAGCCAGTTCATCTCGAAGCGGGACCACGCGAGGTAGGGGTCGGGCCGCACCGGCCGGCGCGCACGCCAGACCACGTCGAACTGCCCGTCGGCGCGCGCCACCCCGATGCCGGGAGTGAGCCAGATGTGCCGGGTCTCGCCGTCGAAGGCGAGTTCGCCCTCCGGCGCGACGTAGCGCTGGCGCATCGCCGCCGCGCTCAGCCGCTCGGCGTCGAGCGTGCCGGTCTCGGCGAGCGCGCGGGCGAAGAGGTGCACCTGCGCGTAGGCGCTCTCCGACCACATGCTGGTCGGCCGCTCGGCCCCGAAACGGGCCTGGAAGGCGGAGACGAAGCGGCGGTTCTGGTCGCTGTCGAGGCGCTCGAAGTAATGCGCCGCGAGCACGTGGCCGGCGCAGTCGCCCGGACCGATCTCCCGGATCTGGCCCTCCGCCAGGGTGAGGCTCGCGATCGGGCAGCGGGCGCGGTCGATCCCGGCCGCCGCGTAGGCGCGGTAGAGCCGCTCGGCCCCCCGCCCCACCACGGTGGAGAACACGGCGTCCGGGTCCGCCCGCCGGATCTCGGCCACCATCGCGCGATGGGCCTCGTCGTCGGCGTCGAGCGGTGCGTAGACCTCCCCCACGATCGTGCCGCCCTTCGTCTCGATCAGGTCGCGCATGACGCGGTTCGATTCGCGGGGATAGATGTAGTCCGAGCCGACCATGAAGATCCGCGTCCCGTATTCCTGCAGCAGGAAATCCGCGAGCGCGAAGACGTTCTGGTTCAGCGTGGCGCCGGTGTAGATGACGTTCTCGGAATACTCGAACCCTTCGTAGATCGAGGGGTACCAGAGCAGGCCGTTGTGCCGTTCCATGGTGGAGAGCACGGATTTGCGGCTGGCCGAGAGCGAGCAGCCGAAGACGACCTCGACCCCGTCCTCGGCGAGCATCCGCCGGGCGAGCGCGCGATAGGCGTCGTTGTCGCCGGCCGGGTCGTAGCAGATGGGCTCGATCGGGCGGCCGAGCACGCCGCCGGCGGTGTTGATCTCCTCGATCGCCAGCGCGGTGCCGAGGAAGTGCTCGGTCTCGGTGACGCCGCTCACCCCGCTGCGGGAGAAGAGCACCCCGACCCGCCACGTCGCCTCGCCCGTGCCCGCCATGCGTCCCTCACCGCTCCGCGCAGGGCCGAACTCCTATCCGACGAACGGCCGGCATGGGAAGCGAGTGCCGCGGCCGGCGGGGGACGCTCACCCGCCGGCCGGGTGTCAGACGGTCTTCCAGTCTCCCGAGGCCTCGAAGGCCGCCGCGGCGCGATAGATCGTCGCCTCGTTCCAGTCCCGCGCCGTCAGCATCATGCCGACCGGCAGGCCGTCGACGAGGCCGCAGGGGACCGACATCGAGGGATGGCCGGTCACGTCCATCGGGCAGGTGGAGGCCACCATCTCGAAGGCGCGCAGGATCACCTCCTCCAGCGGGGCGCCGGCCTCCGGCAGCTTGGTGGCGACGCAGGGCAGCGTCGGGCACAGCAGCAGGTCGTATGTGGCGAAGGCGGCGTCGAACCCGGCCTTGACCCGCCGCGCCAAGTTCTGCGCCTTGGCGTAGTAGCGGCCGCGGTAATGCGTCAGGCCCCATTGCCCGATCAGCATGGAGATCTTCAGGGTCTCCGACAGGTCGTCGGCCCGGCCGCGCCACGCCGAATGGGCGTCGAGGAGCGCGACGTCGTAGGCGCCCTTCCAGTTGAAGCCCATGCCGTTGCCGAGCATCATCTGCTGGGTCAGACCCTCCAGCGCGATCGGCTGCCAGATCGCGGCGGCGAGCGGGTATTCGGGCAGCGACACTTCTTCGACGCGGGCGCCGAGTCCCTCGAACCGCGCGGCCGCGGCGCGCACCGCGTCGGCCACCGCCTCCTGCATGATCGGCGCGGCGAAGCCTTCGCGCAGCAGCCCGATCCGCAGGCCCGACGCGCCCTGCCCGACCGCCTCCGTGTAGCGCGAGACCTGAGGCGCGTACTGGCGCGGATCGAGGCCGTCGGCACCCGCCAGCACCTCCAGCAGCAGCGCGTTGTCGGCGACCGTCGCGGTGATCGGCCCGGTATGGTCGATGGTGGTCTCGATCGGCATGATGCCCGTGTAGGGAACGAGGCCGTGCGTGGGCTTGAGGCCGTAGACGCCGCAATAGGCGGCCGGGATGCGGATCGAGCCGCCCTGGTCGCCGCCGATCGCCATGTCGACCTCGCCCGCGGCCACCAGCGCCGCCGAGCCGGAAGAGGAGCCGCCGGCGGAGTGGCCCATCCGGTGCGGGTTGTGGACGGGACCGGGATCCGAGGTATGGCTGCCGCCCGACAGGCAGAAGTGCTCGCAGACCGCCTTGCCCAGGATGGTCGCGCCCGCGTCCAGCATGCGCGTCACGATGGTGGCGTCGGTGGCGGGGACGAAGCCCTCCAGCGTCGCGGCCCCGTTCATCATCGGCACGCCCGCCAGCGCGACGTTGTCCTTCAGCGCCACGGTCTTGCCCGCGAGCTTGCCCGAGGGCGCGCCCTTGACCTCGGACTTGTAGTACCACGCGCCGTACGGGTTCTCGTCGGGGCCCGGCCGGTAGCCCGGCATGCGGGGGTATTTCACGGGCAGCACGACGTCGGGCGCGGCATCGACGATGTCGTAGGCCGCGAACGCCCCCTCCATCAGGGCGCGGTAGGCGACGGCCTCGTCGGGCGAGAGCGTCATGCCGAGGCCGGCGGCGAGCGCGGCGACCTGCTCGGCGGTGGGGCGGGTGATCGACATGGGGCCTCCGTGGTGGCCGGGGATGGGATCGGGGGTCCGCTAGAGCATTTTCCGACGAAGTGGATGCCGGTTCGTCGCAGAAAATGCGACAAATCAAAGACTTAGAGCAGCGGGGGGGGGGGGGGGGGGGGGGGGGGGGGGGGGGG
>NZ_JBKIBX010000008.1:177937-210577 GCF_046557895.1 Methylobacterium oryzisoli
GAGCAGCGCCCGATCGCAACGCGATCGGGCGCTGCTCTAGAACTGCACGCCTCGCGTCAGGGCGCCGTCGACCACGAGGTTGGTGCCGGTGATGAAGCTCGCGGCCGGGCTCGCCAGGAAGACGGCGGCGCGCGCCACCTCCTCGGGGCGGGCCATCCGCCCGGTCGGATTCAGCCGCAGCGCCTCCGCGAACAGCTTGGGATCGCCCTGCTCGATCCGGTGCCAGACGCCGTCCTCGAAGTAGGTGTTGCCGGGCGAGACCGAGTTGGCGCGGATGGACTTGGCCGCGAGCTGGTAGGCGAGGCCCTGCGCGTAGTGGATCAGGGCCGCCTTGAAGGCGCCGTAGGGTCCGGCCGCGAAATCGATCTCGCGTCCGGAGACGCTGGAGATGATCACGATCGCGCCGGCCTCCGAGCGTTCGAGGAACGGCATCGCCGCCTCGACCGCCGCGACGGTTCCCATGATGTCGACCGAGAAGCCGCTGCGCCACGCCGCCTCGTCGGCGCCGACCGCGAGCGCGCTCACGTTCGGCACCACGATGTCGAGGCCGCCGAGTTCCTCGGCGGCCTCGGCGATCCAGCCGCGCAGGGCGGCGGAATCGGCGACGTCGAGGGCGCGCCCGGTCGCCGCCACGCCCTTGGCCCGGAGCGCCGCGACCTTGGCGGCGACCTCCTCGGCGTTGCGGGCGCACAGGGCGACCGAGGCGCCCTCGTCGGCCAGGAGGTCGGCGATGGAGCCGCCGATTCCCTTGGTGCCGCCGGTCACCAGGGCGCGGCATCCCTTGAGGCCGAGATCCATGACGTCCTCCTCGTCCGTGTGCCGTCAGGCGTGGGCGATCGACTTCGCGATCGAGGCGCCGAGCGTGTATTTCGGGTCGACCATGTTGCCGAGGCGCACGCGCCCGCACTGCGTGAGCAGCATGTAGGCGTCGATCTCCTCGAAGCCGAAATCGGCGGCGAGCCAGCGCACCAGCTCCCGGTAGGCGATGCGCGCGGCGTCCTCCATCGGCCGCGAGGAGCCGATCGTCATGTAGAACTCCGCGGTCTCCAGCCGCGGCCAGCGGAAGGTCCAGCCCTTGATCAGGTCGATCTGCACCGTGGTGTGGGTCGGGTGCTCGATCGCGACGCCGCAGAGTTCGCCGTCCCCCTGTGCGGCGTGGCAGTCGCCGAGGTACAGGAGCGCGCCCTTGGTGTTCACCGGCAGGTAGATGACCGCGCCGACGCCGACATCCGGCAGGTCCATGTTGCCGCCGTAATAGTCGGGCTGCAGCGAAGAAATCGCCTCGATCTCCGGCGAGGTGCCGATGGTGCCGATGAAGGGCTGGTAGGGCAGCGTGATCCGGTCGTTCCAGCGCACGCCGTGCTCGGGCGTGACCTCGAGCTTGCGCACCCGCTCGGGCAGCGACGGGTTGAGGAGCGCGGTGTCGCCGGTGGCGACGAGGCCGCCGAATTCCGGCATGATCAGCGTGGTGCCGCAGGGCTGCGGGCCGCGCGGGCGGATCGACTTGATCGCCACCGCGAGGCAGTCGCCCTTCTCAGCGCCGTTGACGAAGATCGGCCCGTTCTGCGGGTTGAGGTAGGGGAAGTTCAGGATCTTCGTCGGGCTGTCGCTCTCGTGGCGGATCTTGCCCTCGAAGGCATCGTGGGTCTCGACCGTGACGACCGCGCCCGGATCGACGGTCAGCACCGGCTCGGCGAAGGGGCCGTAGACGTAGTGGTAGCGGCCCTGCTCGGCCTCCGTGATGGTGTGCTCCCGGCCGGGCCGGCCGCCGGCCAGGCCCTTGCGGGCCATGATGGACTGGTCGAGCCACTGCATGGTCGTTCTCCCTTCGCTGATCATACCGGCGGTCATCGACAGCGACTGCCGGTTCCGTTCCTGAATGTCCGCCACCCCGAGGCGCGGCATCAAACAGCGAGATGGCGCCGCACGAGGTCGCGGTCGTCGAGGTCCAGCGCCGTCAGCTCCGCGACGATCCGGCCCTTGTCCATGACGTAGCTGCGCTGGGCCATGGCCCGGATCAGGTCGAGGTTCTGCTCCACGAACACGATCGTCACCCCGGTGCGACGGTTGAGGTCGACGAGGGTGCGGCCGATCTCCTGCACCACGGAGGGCTGGATGCCCTCGGAGGGCTCGTCGAGCAGGATCAGCGCGGGGCCGCCCACGAGGACGCGGCCGATGGCGAGCTGCTGCTGCTGGCCGCCCGAGAGGGTGCCGGCCCGCTGCGAGCGGCGCTCGCGCAGGATCGGGAAGGGCGCGAAGGCGCGCTCGAAGTCGGGCCGCTCGCCCGCGGGCAGCAGGGAGGCGCCGACCTTGAGGTTGTCGGCGACGCTCATGCGCGGAAAGACGTCGCGTCCCTGGGGCACGTAGCCGATGCCCAGGCGGGCGCGCCGGTGGGCGGCGAGCCGCTCCACCGCCTCGCCCCGGAAGGCGATGCCGCCGGAGGCCGCGGGCAGGAGCCCGATCAGGCTGCGCATCAGCGTCGACTTGCCCACGCCGTTGCGGCCAATCACCGCCACGATCTCGCCGGCCTTCACCGCGAGGTCGACGCCCTGCAGCACCGGCTTGCCGCCGTAGCCGGCCCGCAGGCCGGCGGTCGAGAGGAGCGGCTCAGGCATCGGCGACCCTGCGCAGGGGCGGCGCATCCGCCTCCCCGAGATAGATCGCGGCGACGCGCTCGTCGGCGATGATCTCGTCTGTGGTGCCCTGCGCGAAGATGCGCCCGACGTGGAGCACGGTCACGCGCTGGGCGATCTGCCGGACGAAGGCCATGTCGTGCTCGATGGCGAGCACCGCGACGCCGTCGCGGTTGAGCGTCTGCACCATCGCGCCGGTGGCGAAGGTCTCGTCCGGCGACATGCCGGCGGTGGGCTCGTCGAGGAGCAGCAGGCGCGGCTTGAGGCTGATCGCCATGCCGATCTCCAGCCACTGCTTCTGGCCGTGGCTCAGGGTGCCGGCCCGCTCGGATGCGGCGTCCGCGAGGTTCAGGAAGCCCAGCAGCCGGCGGATCTCGGCCCCCAGCGACGCGCCCTCCAGGTGGTGCTGCAGCGCGATCTCCAGGTTGTGGGCGACCGAGAGGCCCGGGAAGATGCCCGGCACCTGGAACTTGACGCTCAGGCCGCGGCGCACCCGCTCGAAGGGCTTGAGCGCGGTGATGTCCTCGCCGCGGTAGACAATCTGCCCGCGCTCGGGCGTGTACTCGCCCAGCAGCAGGCGGAAGAAGGTGCTCTTGCCGGCCCCGTTCGGCCCGATCAGGCAGTGGACCTCGTGCTCGGCGAGCGTGAAGCTCACGTCGTTGGTGACGTGCAGGCCGCCGAAATGCTTGCTGAGGCCGCGGGTTTCGAGGAGCGGCGTCATCGCGCCGCCTCCCGGCGCCGGAGGCGGCCGAGGCCGCGCATCGCCGCCACCACGAGGCCGTCGGGGGCCGCCAGCACCACCACGACGAGGAGCAGGCCCATCACCACCAGGGCGTACTGACTGCCGTAGATCGTGAGCGCCTGGAAGCCGCCGAGCACGAGCAGCGTGCCGACGAGCGTCGCCGTGAGGTCGCCCCGCCCGCCGACCGCGACCCAGATCACCGGCAGCGCGGCGGCGGTCAGCCCCATGCTGGAGGGCGTGATGTACTGGCCCCAGGCCGTGTAGAGGGTGCCGCTGAGGCCCGCGAGGGCGGAGCCGATCACGAAGGCGGCGAGCTGGTAGCGGCGCACGTCGTAGCCCAGCATCTCGGCGCGCTCGGGATTCTCGCGGATCGCCACCAGCACGTTGCCGAAGCGGGCGTTCACCAGGATGCGCAGCGCGAGGTAGACGAGGACGAGCAGGGCGAGGAGCCCGTAGTAGAGTTCGACGTCGGGGAACAGCACGAGGTCGCCCTCGAACCACGGCAGCGTCAGGGGCGGCATGCCGCTCATGCCGTTGTAGCCGTTGAGGCGGGCGGCCCCGATCCGCCATTCCGGCCCGGCCGTCTGCGCCATGAAGCGCTCCAGGACGAGCGTGACCGACAGGGTGATGATGCCGAGGAAGACGCCCCCGATCCGCCCGAAGAACAGGAAGTAGCCCAGCAGCGCCGCCATCCCGGCCGAGAGCGCCACCGCGAGCACGACCGCCACCAGGGTGAAGCCGTAGGCCGCGCCGAGGTTGATGGTGAGCACTCCGTAGGCGTAGCCGGACAGGCCGAAGAAGGCGGTCTGGCCGAAGCTGAGCGCGCCGCCGTAGCCCCAGATCAGGCACAGGCCGAGCGCCATGAAGACCCAGCAGAAGAAGTAGGCGGTGTTGCCGACCGTGTAGCCGTCCGCGAACCGGGGATAGGCGACGGCCCCGGCGAGCACGACCGCGAAGGCGATCCAGAAGGCCGGGCCGCGCCCCATGGTCTGGGGGCCTTCGAGGCGCCGGAGCGCACGCATCAGCATGGCGTCAGGCCCTCTCGCGCAGGATGAGGCCCGAGATGCCGCGCGGCAGCACCCGGATCACCAGGATCACCGCGACGAGGAGCCCGATCTGCCCGAAGAGCTGGCCCTGCCAGGAGGTGAGGACCGCCCGCACCGCGCCGAGCAGCAGCGCCGCCGGCGCCGTGCCGAGGAAGATGTCGGCACCGCCCACCACCACGGTGACGAAGGCCTCCATGATGAAGGTCGTGCCCATGGTCGGCACGATGGTCATGGTCGGGGCGTAGAGCCCGCCGGTGAGGCCGGCCAGCGCCGCGCCGAGGCCGAAGGTGAGCGCGTAGACCGTCCGCGTGTCGACGCCGAGCGCCTCGGCCATGTGCGGCACCTGGATGGTGGCCCGGGCGAGCGTGCCGAAGCGGGTGGCGTTGAAGGCGACGTAGAGCCCGACCAGCACCGCCACGGCGGCGAGCATCAGCACCACCCGGTAGGTCGAGTAGGAGTAAGCCCCGACCGAGAAACTGCCGAGCGGCGTGCCGATGCCCGGCATGCTGGAGCCGAGCACGATCAGCGTGCCCTGCGTCGCCGCGAGGCTGATGCCCCAGGTCGCCACGATCGTGTCGAGGGGCCGGCCGTAGAGGTGGCGGATGACCAGACGCTCCATCAGCATGCCGACGGCGCCGGAGGCGAGCGCGCCCGCCAGGATGCCGAGCGGCAGCGGCAGCCCGGCGCGCGTCGCCGCCGCCGTGACGTAGGCCCCGCACATGATGAGTTCGCCGTGCGCGAGGTTGATGACGCCCATCATGCCGAACACCACCGCGAGGCCGCAGGCGGCGAGCACCAGGAACGAGAAGGCGTCCCCGAGCTGATAGAGGAACGCGAAGGCGAGGGTCAGGAGGGCCATTCGGGAGCCGTGTCGCGACGGGAGGGGCCGGGGCGCGCACGGCGCCCCGGCAGCGTCAAGCTCAGGGCTTGGCTCAGGGCTTGGGCGGGTTGCTCGGCGTGTACTGCGCCATCGGGTCCTTCTTCGTCAGGTCGCAGCCGGCCTGGCCCAGCCAGTAGGGCTGGATGTTCTCCCACGTCTTGGGGAAGGAGATCGCGTGCTTCTCGTCGACCTTGGCCAGGTAGATCGTGTGGGAGACGTGCTGGCTCTTCGGGTCGATGCAGACCTTGCCCTCGGGCGCGTCCACGCAGACGTCGCCCGCCGCGATGACCTTGCGCAGGTCGGCCCGCCTGGTCGAGCCGTTGGCGCGCTCCACCATCTGCTTGTAGAGGAAGACCGCGTGGTAGGAGTTCTCCGCCTCCTGGTTGACGTAGGGCTCGTTCGGGAACTTCGCCTTCCACTTGGCGAGGAAGGCCTTGCTCGCCGGGGTGTCGACCTCCTCGATGTAGTTCGTGGTCACGTACATGTTGGCGAGGCTCGGCGGGCGGAAGCGCTTGTGCTCGTAGCCCTGGCCGACATTGACGGAGGAGCCCATCGGCACCTTCAGGTTCGCGGCCGCCGCCTGCTCGTAGTAGGAGGCCTGGGCGGTGCCGACGAGCAGCGTCATCAGGATGTCGGGCTTGGCCTTCTGGATGTTCTGGATCGTCTGCGAGAACTGCGACACGCCGAGGGGGATGAATTCCTCCCCGACCATCTCGCCGCCATTCTCACGTACGATGTTCCGTACCCATTCGGCCGAGATCTGGCCGAAGTTGTAGTCGGCCGCGATCGTGTAGACCCGCTTGCCGAACTTTTCCATCATCCAGGGGATCAGCGTCGAGAATTGCTGCTCCGGCACCGCGCCCGTGACCACCATGTGCCCGTCGCAGACGCCGCCCTCGTACTGGTTGTTGTAGAAGGCGAAGCCGTCGAGCTGATCGACGATCGGCCGATAGGCCTCGCGCGAGGCGCTGGAGAAGCCCGCGAAGACCACGTTGACCTTGTCGCGCTGGAGCACCCGGCGCATGAATTCCTGATAGCGGGTGTTGTCGGACTGCGTGTCGTAGATCACGAGTTCGAGCTTGCGCCCGCCGATGCCGCCCGCGGCGTTGATCTCGTCGGTGGCGAGCTGGATGCCGTGGACCTTGCCGATCGTGGCGACCGCGAAGTCGCCGGACTGGTCCTCCAGCACGCCGAGCTTGATCGGGTCGGCGGCCTGCGCCGCGGGTGCGGCGAGGAGCAGGGCGGCCGCGAGGGCGGACAGGCGGGATCCGTGAGGGGGTCTCGGCATCGTGGCATCCTCGTCGTTCGTCGGTTGCGGGGGGGGGTCAGGACCGGGCGCGCCGCGGCACCTCGCGCGTCGGAACCTGCGGACGGGCCCGGATCAGGGCCTCGCAGTACGCTTCGAGCGGCTGGCGGGCGCGCATCGCCTCGCGGCGCAGGGCCTCGAAGGCCGCGTCGTCGTCGAGGCCGTGCTCCTGCATCAGCCGCAGGATCGCCTTGACGACGTGGCGCCGGCCGCGCCGCCGCTCCTCGTGGCGCGCGAGGCTTTCCTCCAGCACCCGGCGCCGGTTGTGCTCGTTCACGGCGAGAAACAGCGCGGCGTAGATCGAGGCGCCGTGGATCGGCTTGCGCAGGAGCCCGGTGGCGCCGAGCTGGAGCAGCCCCTTGAGGCGGCTCGGCGCCTCCACCCCGACGAGGCCGAGCACCGGCACCGGCGGCAGGTCCGAGACCGCGCTCGCGGCGAGGCCCGGCAGCGGCAGGTCGCCGTCGACGATCACGACGTGGCGCTCGGGGTCGAGGGCCGCGAGGTCGAGCCACGGCGCCTCGCCGGCCGGCAGCACCGAGGCCACCGTGAGCCCGAGCTTCATCAGGGTGGCGGCCAGCACCTCGGTGGCGGTGTCCGGCGCCGCGACCAGCAGCGCCTGGGCGCCGCTGAAGTTCTGGATCAGGCGGGGATTGGTCATGGCACCACCCGCAGGCGCGGGCGCCGGCTCACCGGGACCACCCGGGGCGCGCTGCGCACGAGGTAGGGGTCGGGCGCCACGGGCTCCTCCGCCTGCGCCACGATCCGGAAGCGCGCCGCCGCGGTCGAGACGCCGATGCGGGGCGTCAGGCAGGCGTGCAGGGTCGTCTCGTCGAGGCGCACCGGCCCCTGCGGCGCCTCGAAGGCGACCGCGCAGGCCGCCCGGCGCACCGCCGCGACGTCCTCGGTCCCGGCCCGGGCCAGGGCCCGCGCCAGGAGGTGGACGGCGATGTAGGAGGCTTCCGTGTCGGCCGAGGGGGTCGGCCCGTCGGGGAAGCGCGCCGCGTAAGCGCCCGTGAACGCGCGGTTGCGCGGGCTGTCGATCGACGTGAAGTAGACGCTGGAGGACAGGTGGCCCTCGACCGCCTCCGGCCCGATCGCCTCCAGCTCCGGCTCGGCGAGGCTGCAGCTCGCCACCGGCATCGCCCGCGGCTGGTCGATGCCCTGCGCCAGGCAGGCGCCGCGCAGGTCGCGGAGGAACCGGTAGGCCGAGGTCCCGATCAGGGTGTTGAAGACGAAGTCCGGCCGCGCCGCCAGGATCGCCTCGATCACCTGCCCGAACGCGGTCTCGCCGACCGCGAAGTAGCGCTCGCCCGCGACCCGGCCGCCCGCGAGCGCCAGGGCCTCGCGCAGGATGCGGTTGTTCTCCCAGGCCCAGATGTAGTTGGCCCCGACGCAATAGGCCGTGCGGCCGCCCCGAGCCAGGAGGTGCCGCACCAGCGGCACGATGTGCTGGTTCGGCGAGGCCCCGGTGTAGACGACGTTCCCGGAGGTCTCGAAGCCCTCGTAATGCGACGGGTACCAGAGCAGGCCGTCCCGCTTCTCGAAGATCGGGATGATCTCCTTGCGGCTCGACGAGGTGTAGCAGCCGACGACGTGGCGGATGCCGGATTCCAGCAGCCGTTCCGCCCCCGCGGCGTAGCCGGCGATCTCGCCCGCCGGATCGACGAGCTCCGGCGCGAGGGCGGGGCCGCCGCCCGCCTTCACCTCCTCGACGGCCAGGAGGGCGCCGTTCAGCATCGCCCGCCCGACGAGCCCGTAGGGTCCGGCGGTGGAGAACAGGATGCCGATCCGGTGGCAGCTCTGGTCCATGCAGTCCTTCGCAACGCAAAAAGCCCGCCAGCGCGTCACGCGCTGCGGGCTACATCGCCGGGAAAGGCTCGAACGAGATGGCGCGGAACTGGGCATCTTTGCCCTGCGCCTGAAAAACAGGCTCTCCGGTTACGGCGGCGATGTCAAGCCCGTAACGAACCAGCGATCGTCCCCTCTCCTCGGCGGAAGGTCCGCCGTTGTCGTGCTGGTTTTGAACACCCCGGAGACGCCGCCGGCTGCCACGTGGTGAAGGAGACTCATCTCCCGATGCCCGGCATCCCGAACCGGCTCGGACCGCG
The DNA here is from genome assembly GCF_046557895.1 of Methylobacterium oryzisoli. Lineage (NCBI taxonomy): Bacteria > Pseudomonadati > Pseudomonadota > Alphaproteobacteria > Hyphomicrobiales > Methylobacteriaceae > Methylobacterium > Methylobacterium oryzisoli. The sequence goes on from NZ_JBKIBX010000008.1 coordinate 186,653, forward strand.
CGCGCTGGCGCGGAAGATTGTCCTCCGCGCAGGATGAGTGTGAAGCACCGCTTCCGCTGATCTCGAATTCCTCATCACGATCGGGACTGAGCCGCGTGGGGGTGGGGCGGACGATGGCCTAGACCGCGCCGGATCGGATCCGCCGGAGCGGTGAGATCCGGACGCGCAGGCCGTGCCGGTCTGCCCGATTCTCCAGCCGCAGGCGGAGGCCGGTCCTGCCCAGGGCCAGCGTCGCGATGGCAAGGCCCAGGCCGCTGCCGATCGGGGTTCTGTGCCGCCCGCGGAAGAAGCGTTGCCCCACCTTGTCCAGCTCGTCCTCCGGGATGCCCGGACCCGTGTCCACGACGAGGAGCTCCTCGCCGGACGCGGCGAGGCTCCACGCGACGCGCCCTCCCCCGGGCAGATGCTGCACGGCATTCTCGTGAAGGTTGCGGATCGCCAGCCGGACCAGCTCCGGGTCGCCCCGCACCCCGCAGCCGCGCAGCCGAGGATCGAGGTCGACCACGATCGCGGAGCGGTCGCAGGCGGTCTCGCGCACCACCTCCTCGATCAGGACGCCGAGGTCGAAGGAGTCCTGCATCCCCTGCCCCTCCGACGCGTCGAGCTGCGCGAGCGCCAGCAGCTGGCGCACGAGCCGCGTCGTCTTGTCGACCGAGAGGAGGATCTGACGCAGCGCCCCCGTCGCGGTGGAAGGGTCGGTCGTCGCGAGGGCGATCTGGGCCTGGGTCCGCAGGCCCGCGAGCGGCGTGCGCAGTTCGTGGGCTGCGAAGGCCGTCACCTCGCGCTCGTGCTGACGCGCCAGCCTGACCTTGACGAAGAGGCCGTTCAGCGCGCTCGCCAAGGGGCGGATCTCGGCGGGCGCGCGGCCGAGGGCGATCTCGCGCATGTCGTCCGGCCCGCGCCCGGCGAGGTCGGCGGCGAGGCGGCGCAGCGGGCGCAGGCCGCGCCCGACGCTCACCCAGATCAGCGCGCCGAGCACCGGCATGACGAGCAGTCCCGCCAGCGCCAAGCCGCGGACCATGTCCCCGACGATCTGCTCGCGCAGGCCGTAGCGGTCGCCGACCATGACCCTGACCCCCGCAGCCGCGTCGTCCACGACGAAGACCCGCCAGCGCTCTCCGTCGATCTCCCGGTCCTCGAAGCCGGCCTGCGCCGCGCCGAGGGGCTGGTCCGGCGCGCCGCTCGACCGGGCGATGATGCGGCCGTCGAGGGACCAGATCTGGCACGAGAGCCGGCGCGCGGAGGCGGCGGCGCCCGTCGGCACGGCCGGGCTGCGCGACGCCACCATGCCCCCGCCCGTTTCGATCGGACCGACCAGGGAGGCGACCATGCTGGCGGAATCCCGGAGCCTCGCATCCAGCACGCTCTCGATCTGCTGGCGCGTGGCGTGGTGGATCCAGGCGATGCCGCTGATCCACACGGCACCCGTCGCTGCGAGCAGCAGGGCGAACAGTCGGGCGCGCAGCGAGCTCACGGCCGGTCCGCCATCCGGTAGCCGAGCCCGCGCACCGTGACGATCGCGCCCCGGCCGATCTTCGCGCGCAAATTGTGGATGTGCACTTCGAGCGCGTTGCTCTCGATGTCCTCCTGCCAGCCGTAGAGCGTCTCCTCCAGGTCGGCACGGCTGCGCACGAGGCGCGGCCGGTCCATCAGCGCCCGCAGGACCGCGAATTCCCGCCGCGACAGCGCCACGGGGCGTCCGTCCACCGTCACGGACAGCGAGGCCGGATCGACCCGGATGCCGCCGTGTTCGAGCGTGGGGGCGGCCCGGCCCGCGGCGCGCCGGACGACCGCGCGCAGGCGCGCGCCGAGTTCGTCGAGGTCGAAGGGTTTTCCGAGGTAGTCGTCGGCGCCCCGGTCGAGGCCGGCGATGCGATCGGCGGTCTCGTCGAGGGCGGTGAGCAGCACCACCGGCGTCGCGTCCCCGGCCCGCCGCATGTCGCGCAGAACGTCGAGGCCGCAGCCGTCCGGCAGCATGATGTCCAGCACCACCGCGGCGAACCCGCCGACCGCGAGGGCCGCGCGGGCATCCGCGCAGGTGCCGACCCCGTCGATCGTGGCGCCCTGAAGCGCCAGCCCGACACTCAGGCCGTCGGCGAGGATCGGGTCGTCTTCGACGACGAGGATGCGCATGGGCGGTCTCGCTGGGCTCGGGCGGGCGGTTCGGTCTCGGAAGCGTGGCTTAAGGCTGCCTTAAGCTGGCGGGCCGATCCGGCCGGACCAGCCGAAAGCCACAGGGTCAGGTCCCATGGCGTCACCCGCATCCCGCCTCCTCGCGATCCTGCTCATCGTCGGTTTCTGCCGCCTGCCCGAGGCGGTGCGGCCGACGCACTGGCTGGTCAGTCTATGGCAGGGGCAGGTGAGCCTGAAGGCCGAGGCTGCGGGGCGCGACCGGCAGCGGCTGTGCGCCGTCCGGCCGCCTTCGGCGCGGTCCCTGCCCGGCTGAGCCGTCCGCGTCCCTCTCCGCCGCGCTGGGCCGAACCAGGGGGCCGAGCCGGCCGCGCCGCTCACAGTCAGCCGCTCGACGTCGCGATACCGAGCCGAACAGGTGATGCCATGCAGAATGCGACCATGAAGCCCGGACCGACCAGCCCCACGGACTGGCGCGATCTCCTGCTCGGCCGGACCTTCAGCCCGGTCGTGGTGAGGTGGGCGGCCCTGCCGCTGCGGTTGATCGTCGGTTACGGCTTCCTGGCCCATGGTCTCGCGAAGGCGGGCCGGGGCCTCGACGCCTTCCCGGCCATCCTGGCGGCGCTCGGCGTTCCGTTCCCCTACCTGTCGGGATGGCTCACGATCCTGGTCGAGATCCTCGGCGGGGTGGCGGTGCTGGCGGGCGCCTTCATCCCGCTCGCGAGCATCCCCATGGCCATCGTGCTCGTGGTCGCCGCCGTCACGGTCCATCTCCCGTATGGGTTCAGCTCGATCAAGCTCCAGGGTGTGACGCCCGCGGGCGCCACGTTCGGGCCGCCCGGCTACGAGGCCGACCTCCTCTACCTCGCCTGCCTCGCCGCGCTCGTCCTGATCGGCCCCGGGCCGCTCTCCGTTGCCGGGCTCCTGCGGACCCGCCAGTCGAGGTAGCGCAGGCCTCATCCCGCACCGCGGGGAGCGGCACTCCCCGCGCAAGGAGCGCTCGCGATGAAGCAACGCGCACGAGAGACCCTGCCCGCCCACGTGGCCGATGCGCAGGCCGCCGTCCGGAACGTCGGGGCGCAGACGGCGTGCGGGCTCGCGGTGCTGCTGGCGGTCCTGCTCGGTACGACGGTCGTCGACGCGGGGCGACGCGAGGGGCCGCTCGGGGCTCGTCCCGAGCCTCCGGCGCGCCATACTCCTGCCAACGAGCGGTCCGTCGACCCGCGCCCCGTACCGGCCTGATCCGGCTCGGACGCCGGACGGCCGGATCGTCGCCACGGGAGGACGAGGCATGCCCACCGCAGAATCCCGGCTCACGAGATCCCGCCTTCTGCTCCTGGCCCTGCTGGGAGCCGGCGCGCCGGCGGGCGCCGAGCCGGCACCCCCGCCCCCGATCAGCGCCAACGCCCTCGGCGGCACGGTCGCCGGTGCGCGCGGCCCCGAGGCGGGCGTCTGGGTGATCGCCGAGACGCGCGACCTGCCGACGCGGTTCGCCAAGATCGTGGTCACGGACGACCAGGGCCGCTTCGTGATCCCGGACCTGCCGGCGGCGACCTATCAGGTCTGGACCCGCGGCTACGGCCTCGTCGATGCCGCCAAGGTCGAGGCGCGGCCCGGCGAGCGGCTCGACCTGCGGGCCGTGCCGGCGCCCTCCGAGCGCGAGGCCGCCCAGTACTATCCCGGCCTGTACTGGTACGCCCTGCTCGGCATGCCCTCGGCCAGCGAGTTCCCCGGCACCGGCGACCGCGGCAACCGGATCCCGCCGACGATGAAGTCCCAGGCGGCCTGGGTCGATACGATCAAGAACATGTGCCAGTCCTGCCACGCGCTGGGCAGCCGCGGCATCCGCGAGGTTCCGGCCTTCTTCCGCACCGGACAGGATTCCGTGACCGCCTGGGCCATGCGCACCCAGGCCGGACAGGCCCAGGCCTACATGGCGCTCGCAATGGGCAGCCTCGGGGCCGACCGGGCCAACGCCCTGTTCGCCGACTGGAGCGACCGGATCGCCGCGGGCGAGCTGCCCTTCGCCAAGCCCGAGCGCCCGCAGGGCGTGGAGCGCAACATCGTGGTCACGTCCTGGGACTGGGCGAGCCCCAAGCACTACCAGCACGACGCGATCTCGACCGACAAGCGCAATCCCCGCCTCAACGCCGACGGGCTGATCTGGGGCTCGCCGGAGGAGAGCACGGACCTCGTGCCGACCCTCGACCCGCTCCGTCACGTCGCCGGCGAGGTCCGGCATCCCTACCTCGACCCCAAGACGCCCTCCTCGCTGGACGCGGCGCGCGGCCCGTCCGCCTACTGGGGCGAGGAGCCGATCTGGGATGGGCACACCAGCATCCACAACGTGATGTTGGACGAGGCCGGCAAGGTCTGGTTCACGGCCCGTCTGCGGCCCCGGGAGAACCCCGCCTTCTGCCGCACGCACCCGTCCGCCGCCGCGGCGCCGCTTCAGGTCTCGGACCGGCAGCTCTCGCTCTACGATCCGGCGACCGGGCGGTGGGAACTGATCGACACCTGCTTCACCACCCACCACCTCTATTTCGGGCACGATCCCGACAACACGCTGTGGACCAGCGCGGGCGGCCCCGCGAGCGGCGTGGTGGGCTGGCTCAACACCCGCGTCTTCCGCGAGACGCGCGACGCCGCCAAGGCGCAGGGCTGGACGCCGATCATCGTCGACACCAACGGAAACGGCCGGCGGGACGCCCATGTCGAGGCGGACCAGCCGGTCGATCCGGGCAAGGACAAGCGGGTGATGGCGGCCTTCTACGGCGTCATGCCGAGTCCGGTCGACGGCTCGATCTGGGGCCAGTCGATGGATCGCGGGTTCTCAAGGATCGACCAGCCCGGCTACATCATCCGGCTCGATCCCGGCCCCGACCCGTCGCGCACCGCGCTCGCCGAGATCCATCAGCCCCCCGAGGGAAGCTTCGGTCCGCGGGGGCTCGATGTCGGCCTCGACGGCGTGGTGTGGACCGCGCTGTCGAGCGGTCATCTGGCCCGCTTCGACCGCGCGCAGTGCACGGGCCCCCTCAACGGGCCGGGGGCCGCCGAGGGGCGGCTGTGCCCGGAAGGCTGGCGCCTCTACCGCTTCCCGGGGCCGCAGATCCGCGGCCTCGACGAGTCGGGCAGCGCCGAGCACGCCTATTACGTCTGGGTCGACCGCTACAACGTGCTCGGCCTCGGGGCCAACGTGCCGATCGCCTCCGCCAATGGCGGCGAGCGGCTGCTGGCGCTCGTCGACGGCACCTTCGTGAGCCTGAGGGTGCCCTACCCGCTCGGCTTCTTCACGAAGAACGTGGACGGCCGCATCGACGATCCGGCGGCGGGCTGGAAGGGGCGCGGGCTCTGGACCACGTCCGGGACGCGCGCGAACTTCCACGGCGAGGGCGGGACCGAGGCCGCGCCGAAGGTGTTCAAGTTCCAGCTGCGGCCGGACCCGCTCGCGCAGTGACGGCCCTGCCGATCCGGTGACGGCCTCGGGTGGGCGCTGCGATGGACCGCCTCGCCGGGACCGGTCGAGGCGCGCTGCCATCATGCGGTCGAAAGCGCGCCGACCTCGCGGCTGGTGGTTCCGTCAAACGGAACAGATGCAGCCGTACTCGCTCGTCGGAATCTCCGGGCGAACGAGGTCTTTACTGTGTCCGGAACGCTGTTGACAGGTTCGAAGCTGGAGGCAACCATCGTCTCCAGAAGAGGCCGCAGCGGAACCCCCGCCCGGTCCGACCGGAGGACGCCCGATGCATCGTTCCGTCATGCGGACCTGCGCGGGCCGGAGCGACGCCCGATGAGCACCGTCACGCGCGTCCGTGGCGGCCTCGGGGATCTCGCATCGCGACGTTGATCCGATGCTGATCGGGCGCGCCCCGCGCGACGGCGCCGCGCCCGACGCGGCCGTGCACGAGAGCGAGCAGGGAGGAGACACGCCATGATACGACGCCGCGACTTCGTCGCCGGTCTTGCCGGAGCCGGCGCGCTCGCGTCGGCCTCGCGCGCAGCCCGGGCCGACGCATCTTGGCCCAGCCGCCCGATCAGCGTGGTGGTGCCCTACCCGCCCGGCGGCTCGACGGACATCACCGCACGGATGGTGGGCGAGCGCCTCTCGGCGGTCCTGGGGCAGCGCCTCATCATGGACAACCGCCCGGGGGCCGGCGGCAATCTCGGCCTGGAGGTCGTCGCCCGCGCGGCGCCGGACGGCTACACGCTCGGCGTCGCCACGACCGCGCATGCGATCAACATGACGCTCTTTCGCAAGCTCAACTACGACACGCTGCGGAGCTTCGAGCCGGTGGCGCTGCTCACCGAGAACCCCCTCGTCCTCGTGGTGCCGGACGCGGCCGCCTCGCGCAGCGTGCGCGACCTCATCGCGGCGGCCAAGGCGAAGCCCGGCGCCTTGAACTACGCCTCCTCGGGCCTCGGCCAGTCGACGCATCTCGCGGCCGAACTCTTCGCCACGATGGCCGGGATCAAGCTCACGCACGTCCCCTACCGCGGCAGCGCCCCGGCGATCACCGATGTGATCGCCGGACAGGTCGACCTGATGTTCGACACCACGCAATCGGTGCTGCCGCATGTCGAGGGCGGGCGCGTGCGGGCGCTCGGCATCACCTCGGCGGAACGCTTGCCCATCGCGAAGGACATCCCGACGATCCGGGAGGCGGCCCTGCCCGACTACGTCGCCATCGCGTGGAACGGGCTCGTCGCCCCGAAGGGCACCAGCCCCGACATCGTCCGGCGCCTCAACGCCGAGGCGGTGCGGGCGCTGCAGGAGCCGGCGATCGCCGACAAGTTCGCGGCCTTGGGCGCGACCAGCCGCCCGCTGGCCCCGGACGCCTTCGGCGCCTTCATGGCCGACGAGATCGCGAAGTGGGGCGCGGTCGTGAAGCAATCGGGAACCACCCTCGACTGACGGGTCGTGCGGCCCGAGGGCGCCGGTGTCATGCGGGCTGTGGCCGGGCGGGAGGTGTAATCGTCATACCCGGTTGCGATGCCTCTCGGGCAGCCAACGCTTGCCCAGGAGGCGCAGCGGCCCGCATGGCGCGGTGGGCCGCTCGACGGACGGGATCTGCGTCGTGATCGCCGCGTGTTCAAAGGGCCGTGCCCGCGCGCAGGTCATCGAGGAAGCGTGCGACGAGGGCGTTGCAGGCGTCCGACGCGTGCCAGAAGGGGGCGTGTCCTGCGTGCAGGCGGTGGCACCGGCCGCTCCACAGGTTCCGGAACGCCACGCCGTCGATATAGTCGAGGTTGATCAGAGGATCCGCTGCGCCGTTGATGACGGCGATCGGAACCGGACTGCTCTCGACCGTGAGACGCTGGTCCGTCAAATGCCCGGCGCGCGCATCCTGAAAGAGGCGCTCGCGGCATCGCCCATCGGCCCGCGCGATCGCGTGAAGCAGGAAGGGCTCGACCGGTTCGCCGAAGATGGCCCGCGCGAACCCAGTCATCTCGACAGGAGACAGGCTTCTCCGGCCGGCCGACGCGAGATGCGACGAAGGGAGAAAACCCTCGGCCATCCCGCCTCGCCTGACCGGCGGGGCCCCGGCGATGACGAGGCCCTCGATGCCGGCGGCACGGGTCAGCATCTCGATCGCGATGTGGCCACCGAGCGACCAGCCCAGAACGACGACCCGCTCGAGGCCGAGGCTGGCGATCGTCTCGAACACGGCGTCGGCCAGTCCCGCCCGCGTATAGCTGCGAGCGGGAGCGCTCGCGTCGTCGGATTCCCCGTGCCCCGGCAGGTCGAGCGTGATCAGCCTGCACAGGTCACGAAGCCGACTGTCCCATTGCCGGGCAAAGACACGGCGACATGAGGAGTTGCCGTGGATCAGCAGCAGCGGCCTTCCGGTTCCGCCGCGGTCGTCGACGGCCAGGCGGCCATGCGTGGTGGCGATCATGCGTGCCGGCATCGGGCGATCTCCTGATCGGAGGGGCGGAACACCGCCTCGCATGGCGCCAGCGCCGCCCGGCGCCGTGCGGCCTCGTCCTGTGACCCTGGGTCGCCGCCGTCCATCCTCGTCGTCCCACCCCGCATCAGCTTGGGGGGCGAGGTGTCGGGCAAGGTCGTTTCAGGAGCGCGTCAGAACACGCGCATCGCGTTGCGGATGGAACAGTGCGCGGCGCTGGCGCTCGGGAGGCGAATGACGATCGAGCCATCGCATCGGCGTGGTGCGGCGCCCGGACCAGGCCATGCGGCCGATGCTTGCGCAGGTGATGTCGGATCGGGCGAGACATCGCGGGGTGGGGAATGGTCAATCCGCGGGTGGAGCGGGCATGAGAGAAACCGACCTCATTCCGCCCCGCCTCTTGTCGCCGGCGCGCGGTCGGTGGCCGCACCGGAACGGAGCGGCGGCGCCATGTCCTGACCGTCGTGCTTGTGTTGGGCCGGGGGCGGAGATTGTTGTTGGCATGGCCGCACCGCTGACAGTTGCGGCTGTCATCATCGGCCGCTCGCAGATCATCAGGCTGTAGCTTTCACCTCGGAGACTCATCCCTCAGCGAGCCAGCGAGGGTGAACTCAGATGAAAACCCAAGCACATCGATACAACAACGACAATTTGGAACGGCGGGGCGACGTCGTCCCGATTCGTCCGCCGATGGCGTTGAAGCCCGGCCCGCAAGGCATGTGCCGCCGTTGGCGGCGCCTTCTGTCATTTATCGGTCACAAAGCGAGCAGGTTGCTCAAGGTTGGCGATCGCCATGTATCTAGAAAGAACCGAGCTGGGGACCAAACGATGACTCATGGGGTGAGAGATCAAGATAATTATCGCTCAATGAGCGAGAATTGGTATCATTTTTTCCTCTAGTTTTTGAAGAATTTCATCTCTTGTGAGATGATGTACGAAATATACATGAAAATAGCGGATGATATTGGTGTAGATCTACATATTCACTCACCATTTATTCTGTAAGTAATGTACATATACTGTCTTTCATCTTTCATATTCGAAGTAACGGCTAAAATCGTATGATGTACATCAATATTCGTCGAGTGTGCTTCGTGTTTTTTCGACCGATGGGCAGTGATGAGTAACCTAACGAGGGTACTGCGATGATTGGAAATCAAATAGTATTCAATGACGGAAACATATACGAGAGCGCGATGGGAGCCTGGAGTCAACTCGTGGGACACCCGTTTCTCGAATGGCTCGATACGGCGCCAGGCGACAGATGGCTGGACGTTGGATGTGGCAGCGGGGCACTCACCGAATTGATAGCAGATCGCTGCGCACCGGCCGAGCTTCACGGCATTGATCCGTCAGAGGCTCAACTGTCCTTCGCCCGACAGAGAAAGAAGCTCCGGAACACAACGTTGAAGCTTGGCAGCGCGATGGACTTGCCTTTCGATGACGGTCGTTTCGACGCGGCCATCATGGCCCTTGTTCTCTTCTTCATACCCGACCCGATCAAGGGCGTCTCAGAAATGCGAAGGGTGACCCGAGCAGGAGGCCAAGTGGCGGCCTACGTTTGGGATTATGTTGGAGACGCAGCGCCCACGGCGCCGATCGAGGCCGCTCTGCGTGCTCAGGGCGTCGAGGTGGCCCGGCCTCCTCGGTACGACGTCTCCCATGTCGAGACCTTGAGGCAATTATGGAGCGATGCTGCTTTCGAGGATATCGAAGTGAAGAGCTTCCTGGTGCAGAGAATATTTTCCGATTTCGAGGATTATTGGCGCTCGACCACCAGCCTCACCAACATCGGCCCGGTTGTATCGACGATGCCGGCGGAGACGGTCGCCCGACTGAAGGAGCGCCTGCGGGCGCAGGCCCTGACGGATGCCACGGGTCGCGTGACCTTCGCAGCGCGCGCGAACGCCATCAAAGGGCGCGCACCGATACGCTGATGACAATCGGTTGAGCCTGCCCATGAGGGACGAAGCCGTTCTGCCTGAGCTTGGCTGACCCGGGCGCGCCGAGGACGACGGGGTTGGCCTCGCTGCCCGCCGTTCGACGGCGATCACGCCCTAGCCGCCACGGCACGCTCGCGCGGGTCCATCGACAAAAGTGAAGGCGACGATATCTCCCCTCACCCGTCAGCACCTCAGTCGCTGACCGGTCGCGACGCGATCGGGCGCGGCTCTGGCCCGACTTGGAGCGTACCGTGAACCTCTATTATTCCCCAGGCGCCTGCTCGATTGGCATCCACGTCCTCCTTGAGGAGATTGGAAAGCCTTACGAGCCACGTAAGGTCAGCTTGAAAGACGGCGAGCAATACAAGCCTGAGTTCCTGGCGATCAACCCCAAGGCCAAGGTTCCAACCCTTGTGAGGGACGACGGCACCGTTCTCACGGAGTTCCCCGCGATCGCCACATGGTTGGCCTTGACCAATCGCGAGAAGCAGCTTCTTCCGGACAGCCCGGAAGCGATAGCGCGCGTCTTGGAGGCATTGGACTACATCGTTGCAACGATTCACATGCAGGGCTTCTCCCGCATCTTCCGCCCCGGAAATTTTGCCCCGAACGAGGCCGATCACGAAGCGGTCAAGGCCAAAGGCCGTGAGATCTTCGAGAAGGGGCTCGGGGTGATGAACAAGGCGCTGGAGGGTCGAGACTACGTTGTAGACAGCTTCTCCATCGCGGACGTTGCTCTCTTCTACGTCGAGTTCTGGGGAGCAGAGCGCCTGAAGATGGCCCTCCCCGCGAACTGTGCCGCCCACTATGCGCGGATGAAGGCGCGTCCAGCGGTTCAGAAGGTGCTTCAAGCAGAGGGCTTCGGGACCTGACGCACCGCTTGTCACGGTCTTGAACGGGCTCGCCAGTAAACCTGCGCTCGGCCTATCGGCTCAGGCCGCCACTCCGGCCGCATGAGCTCGGAACGGCGGAGCGCAGGAGCGGAGATCTGGTGACGGGGAACCGTGAAGACGTCGTCAGTGGCCGCGTGCATCGCTTCATGACATCCGTTCCGCTCGACTGCCAGTCAACCGCATGATAAATTGAATACATGCAGTGTCTGACCTTTCGCATTCTGGCTGTCGCGTTGTTCGCGGGCATCATGGTCGTGGTCGACACCGCCCCCAGCGATGCCCGGCCGCAAAGAAGGCATGGATCGCGAGCCCGTCTGGACACCAACTCCGAACGCCTGATCGTCCCGCGTCCCCCGCCCGTCGATCAAGGTCCTGGCGGCGGCAATATCATCCGGTGGAACACGCCCAACGCTGACGGCAATCTCGGCGGTCCAAGCGCGGGCGGTGGCGGCGGCGGCGGAGGTGGTTGAGTCTACCGAGATCCTCGGCGTTCCGGTCCCATATGGCTGCCGCAAGCAAGCCCGGCGAGCTGAACGCCCGCCCGGTGGCTGCGGACCTCCGGTTGCGGATTCACGATGGGCCCGAACGGACATGGGCAGAAGCTTGCGAGCGGACGCTCCGGATTGAGGGAAGCCTCAGCCCAGCCTTCGGCTGATCATCTCGGCGATCAAGATCGTGGTGACGTTGGTCGGCGCTGAAACGATATCCGGCATGATCGAGGCGTCGACCACGTGCAGGTCTTGCACACCGCGAACCGCGCCATCCCCGTCGACTACGGCCCAGGGATCGTCGGGGCCGCCCATCGGGACGGAGGATGTCGGATGGGCGTACCCGTCCACCGTCGAGAGCACGGCGCGTCGCAGGGCCTCGTCGTCGTCCACATCGGGACCGGGCTGCATCTCCGCCGCGACCACGTCGCTGAAGGGGGCCGTCCTGCCGATGCGCCGTGACAGGCGCACGGCCTCCATCATGCGCCGCAGGTCGCTCGGATCCTCGAAGAAGTTGTAGCGGATGAGCGGCATGGCGCGGGGGTCGCGGCTCGCGAGCCCGACCGAGCCGACCGACTTCGGCAGCGTGACCGAGCAGGCCAGCACGATGGCACCCCCGGTCGGGCTCTGCGCCGGGTCGAAGATGTGCGTTCCCGAGATGTGGAGGTCCAGCTCGTCCCGGGCGGCCTCGCTCGACCGCGTCCAGATGATCGCGCCCGCGACCGGGGCCATCGCCTTGGCGTCCCGCTGCAGCGCGTAGACGTTGTAGAAGAAGGGATGCTCCTTGAGCCGCTCGCCGACCGGTGCGTCCTGGAGGACGGGAATGTCGAGGTCGCGCAGGTGCATCGCCGGCCCGATGCCCGACCGCATCAGGATCGCGGGGCTGCCGAACGCTCCGGCGGAGAGGATCACCTGCCCGGCCTCGACCGTCCCGCCGCCCGTGAGCCTCACGCCCCGTGCGCGTCGGCCATCGAACAGCACGGCGTCGACATCGGCGCCGCCGACCACCGTGAGATTCGGCCGACGACGAACCTCCTCGGTCAGGTAGGCGATGCCCGTGTTGATGCGGCGGCCGTCGACCACGTTCAGCGGATAGGGCGAGACCCCATCCTGCTCCGCCCCGTTGAAGTCCGCGATGCGGGACAGGCCGACGGCTTCCGAGGCCAGCACGAAGGCGCGCATGGAGGGGGTGATCTCCTCCATCGTGCGCTGGCGGATCGGGAAGGGGCCGGACCGCCCGCGCCACGCCTCGTCGCCGGTCGGGGTGTTCTCCAGCGCCTTGAAGACCGGAAAGACGTCGTCCCACGACCACCCGTCGAGGCCGCGCGCCGTCCAGCGGGCGAAGTCTGAGGCGCGCGCCCGCATGGCGACCGCCGCGTTCACGCCCGAACTGCCGCCGAGCACCTTCCCGCGGATCGCCCGCACGTCGTGGCCGAGACCGAGGCGGTCCTGGGTGTGATAGCCCCAATCGTGCGCCGGATCGCCTCCGACCCGGTTCGCATCGGCGATGACGTCCGGATAAGCCGCGGGGGCATAGGCCGGACCGGCTTCAAGAAGCAGGACCGTCCGGTTCGGATTCTCGCTCAGGCGGCGCGCGAGCACGGCGCCCGCGGAGCCTCCGCCGGCGATGACGACGTCGAACCTCTTCTCGGTGATGGCGGCGTGGGCCGGCATGGGAGACCTCTCCTCGGTCGGAGCTGCGGTGATCAGGATGCGAAGGCGTGGCGCAGGAAGGCGGCGGCCCGGTCGAGCGCCCGGCGGCTGCTGTCGAGGTGGGCCACGTCGAGCTGGAAGACGTGATGCAGGCCTTCCCAGACCTCCAGCCGCACCGGCACGCCGGCCTCGGCTGCCCGGGCGGCGTAGCGCGTCGCGTCGTCGAGGAGGCGCTCGTCGGTGCCGACCTGGATCAGGAGCGGGGGCAATCCGCGCAGGTCGCTGAGGAGCGGCGAGGCCAGCGGGTCGCGGGCATCGCGTGCGCCGACATACTGGCGGGCGCAATCCTGCAGGTACTCGCGTCCGATCAACGGATCCTGCACCGCCGGGTCGCGCATGGACGGCCCGGACAGCGTCAGGTCGGTCCAGGGCGAGAAGACGACCCCGGCCACCGGCGCAGGACCCTCGTCGCGCCGGGCCAAGCGCGCGAGCGTGACGAGCGTCAGCCCGCCCCCGGCGGAATCCCCGACGACGGCGATGCGGTCGAAGCCTTGTCCGACCAGCCAATCCCAGGCGGCGAGCGCCGCGTTCGGGGCGGCGGGCAGCGTCGCCTCCGGCGCCAGCGGGTAGTCGATGGCGAGCGCGGCGAGGCCGGCACGGCTCACGAGCTGGCTGACGAACCCGCGATAGGCCGCGGCCGTGCCTTGCACGTAGCCGCCGCCGTGCAGGAAGAGGATGGCCCGATCCGTCTCGGCGTTGTCCGGGCGCACCCACCAGCCGCGGCAGCCATCGTGGTCCACGGCGTCGACCGTCACGCCCTCCGCGAGGGGGCTCCCGGCCACGAAGGCGTCGTAGATGGCCCGGGGCTGCCCCGTCGCCTCGCCCCAGAAGCGTGCGAAGCGCTCCCGGAGCGCGGTCTCGCGCTGCCGTTCAGCTGAGCTGAGCGGAACGGTGACGGTTTCGCGCGTTGCATGCGGATCAAGGATGTCTTCGCTCATCAGAGGTCTCCCGTCGCGCGATCCAGGCGCGGGCGGGCATGGCTCCGCCGTTCGGGCGAAGCCCGGCGCCGCGCGTCTCTCGCATGTCGGATGGTGGGATCTCAGGCCGGGACGCGGCCGAACTCGCCTCGGGTGTAGCCGGCGAGCGTGCGCTCGACGTCCGCCGCCGTGGACATCACCAGCGGGCCGCGCTTGACGAAGGGCTCGCGGATCGGTCTCGCGGCCATCAGCACGAAATGCGAGTGTTCGGCGGCTTCGAGCACGAGGTCGGTGCCCGGAGCGCAGCCGATCGCCAGCGCGGTCCCTTCCGGCAGAATGCGCTCGTCGTCGCCCCACCGGACCGACGGCCGGCCCGACACGGCGTAGATCCAGGCCTGGCGCCCCTCGGGCAGAGCGTGGACGAAGAGGCCGCCCGGCTCCAGGAAGCCGTCCAGCAGGGTCATCTCCTCCGGCGTGCCGCCGACGCCGTCGATGCCGCCGCTCCGCCCCAGGACGACGCGGACACGATGGCCGCGGCCCTTGAGGACCGGCACATCGGCCGCGCGAACGTGCAGCGCGCGCGCCGGCTCGGCTTTCAGGCGAGCGGGAAGGTTGACGAAGATCTGCAGGGCGTGGACCCGAGCGCCGGTCGCCGGCCGCTCCTCGTGAGCGGCGCCCGATGCCGCCGCGAGCCAGTAGAGGTCCCCGGGCTTGAGAGCGACGTCGCGGCCCAGCGTATCCCGGTTCAGGAAGTCGCCGGTCGAGTCCTCGAACAGGGCGGTCACGGCCGAGATGCCGGCGTGAAGGTGAGGCTCGAAGGTCGGACCCGTCATCACGAAGTGGTCGACCATCAGGAGCGGGTCCATGCACCCGTCGAAGTCCTCCTCGGAAAAATGCTTCGCGGTAAAATCGGATCCGATACGGTGCGGCTCTCCGGCAGAGATCTTGCTGCGTCTCGGATGAACTGTGTTTTGCAGCAGCGCATCGTTGAGGGTGGGCATATCCGGCCTCGTCGTTGTCACGAGCCGATGTAGCGGTGCCGCTGGAGTGTCGGGAAGCCGGACACTTCGGAACCGAGCGTCCAGCCTGATGGACGATCGGCGTCGCTGCGAGAGCCCGGACGGTCTACAGCAGCACGGCTTTCGGGAATTCCGCCGCGAGGTGGTCGAGGAAGGCGCGAACGGACGGCAGAAGGCCCTGCCGGTAGGGAATGAGCGCCGTCAGGGTCGAGTCGCCCGCGACCCAATCCGGCAGAACACGCCGCAGGGCACCCGATCGCACGGCCTGACGGCAGATGTAGCTCGGCAGGGCCACCACCCCGATCCCGCGGATGGCGGCCTGCTGCAGGCCGACCATGTCGTCGCCCATCAGTCTCGGGGTCAGCGGCAGCACAACCTCGTCCTGCGCCCGACTGGCGTGCCGCAATCGCCAGACCGGCGCGACGCCGGTCCGCATCATGAACAGGGATGGATGGTTCTGAAGGTCGTCGGGCGTCTCCGGCGCGCCGGTCGCATCGAGGTAGTCCGATCCCGCGAACAGGAACCAGGGCGCAGGGGCCAGCGTGCGCTGGACGAGGTTCGAATCGGGCAGCGGATCGGTGTGGGCGCGGACGGCGATGTCGAAGTTCTCGCCGACGATGTCGACGGTGCGATCCGCGCCGTGAGCCACGACGTTCACCTTCGGGTATCGCACGAGGAAGTCCGCGATGATCTCCGCCAGGGCGAACTGCATGGTCGCGACGCCGGCCGTGCACCGCACGGTCCCGGTCGGCTCCGTCAGCCGCTGCCGGATCGTCGTCTCCGCCAACTCGGCTTCCCGGAGCATCGCGACCGCGTGGCGGTAAAAATCCTCCCCGGCATCCGTCATCCCGAACCGGCGCGAGGTGCGATTGAGCAGCCGGACACCGAGGGCGTTCTCCAGCTGCTGGATGCGATGGCTCAGGGTGGATTTGGGAACGCGCAGCGTCCGGCCCGCGGCCGTGAACCCGCCTCGGTCGACCACCTGCACGAAGTAGAAGAAGTCGTTCAGATCGAGCACGCGCCACCCATCGTCCGGCCAGCTGGACGCTGAGTTCGAATTGTCGCGTCTTCTGGTCCGCCGGTCCAGCCGGTAGCTCTTGCCCGTCGCCGCCCCCCGAGGGGCCTTGTGCAGGAGGATCCGATGATCACTGGCGCCTACGAACCACTCACCGTCGACAACGCCGCCCTCGTCCTCGTCGACCATCAGGTCGGCCTGATGACCGGCGTGCGGGACATCTCGACCGGCGAGCTCAAGCACAACGTCGTCGCCCTGGCGAAGGCTGCCAAGGCCCTTGGCCTTCCCATCGTCGTCACGACCACGGCGCGTGACAGCCTGTGGGGACCGACGTTTCCCGAACTGGTCGAGGCGCTGCCCGGCATCGAGATCATCGACCGCTCCTCGGTGAATGCCTACGACGACGAGCGCGTCGCCCGGGCGATCGAGGCCACAGGGCGCAAGAAGCTGATCTTCGCCGGGATCTCGCTGGAGGTCTGCGCCGCCTTCCCGGCGATGACGGCGGTCGCGCGCGGGCTCGACGCCTACGTCGCGGTCGATGCCTCGGGGACCTTCAGCGAGACCAAGCGCCAGGCCGGCCTGTTGCGCATGGTCCAGGCCGGGGTCGTCCTGTCCGACTACGCCACCCTGATGGTCGAGATCCTCAAGGACAACGGCCGTCCCGAGGCGGGTGCGGTCTACGGCGCGCTCGACATGCCGTGGGCGACGCTCGTCGGCCAGATCGCCAGTGCCTATCGGGGAGAGTGACCCTCCCTTCGGCTCGGCCGCGTGCCGCCCGCGCGAGCCGAGCCGACGCGTCACTCGCACGCAAACGCCTATCGACGGATGCCGCGCGTGACCCAGTACTCACGCGGCACACAGATCCCGAGCGGGGTCGGGAATTGCTCGTGGAAGGCGATGAAGTCGCGGCGCAACTCGGCGCGGCGATGCTCGTCCAGGCTGGTCGCCAGGGCCTTGGTCGGACCGTAGCCGTTGGAGAACGTCTCCCATGCCGCCTCGGCGCTCGGTTCGCGGTAGAACGAGACCCCCTTCTCGAAGGCCAGCTCGAAATCCGCGCCCAGCAACTCCTCGATCCGCTCCGTACGGCCCCACGCGAACGGCGAGGGCGGCGCCGCGGGCGGCGGTGGCGGCATGTAGGGCTTCATCACCATGAACATCTTGAACACGTTGCCGTCCGACAGCCAGGTGGTCAGCGCGATGCGCCCGCCCTTGCGGCAGACCCGACCCAACTCCGCCGCCGCGGCCTCCGGACGGCTGGCGAACATCACGCCGCAGGTCGACACCACGGCATCGAACGCGCCGTCAGCGAACGGCAGCTTCTCGGCGTCGCCCACTTGGTAGGTGATGGTCAGACCCTCGGCCTTGGCCTGCTCGGCCGCGAACGCGAGCAGATCGCTGCTGATGTCGGCCCCGGTCACCTGTGCGCCGCGCTTGGCGATCAGGCGCGAGGTCCAGCCCGTCCCGGTCGCCAGATCGAGGATCGTCTCGCCCGGCTGCGGGTCGAGGCGCAGCACGCAATGCTCGATGCTGTCGGCGATGCCCCGGCTGATCTCGTTGTAGCGGGCGCCGCCGGAGTTCCAGACGCTGGCCGGCTTCTCGTTGTGAGGCTGGATACCGCTCATGATCGTCTCCTGGTGAGGATGACCTCCGCGTGAGAGCGTCTGACGCTACACGACTGTGATTGCAGCCATGTTTCAGCAACGGTGTGAACCAGGAAACGGGAGGCAGCGGCTCTACACTGGCGTGACCACGATCGTGATCGCGGAGGCGATCAGCCGACGGTTGCGCGCAGGGTCTTGTCGCGGCCCGTCTTTCAACTGTGCTCGTCATCGCGCGACCTTGTGAGCTGCGCGCCGTCTGGTTCGTCCTCTTCGCCGTGGGGCGAGGCTCCGACCCGCACAGGCGGTCTCAAGCTCGGAACATCGGGACCATGCGCTTGACGTGTGCCGAACCCCCTACCCTGCTCGTCCGGCTCACGGCCCGTGGCGCGGATCCGAAGTATCGCCGAGAAGGCGCCTGGCGGAGGAGATCACCTGCAAGGTCTGGGAGCTGAGCTTCTCCGTACGGGCCAGATGCTCGTACCGCCTCAGACGTGCGATCAACAGGTCGTCGATCGTGATTTCGCGGTCGATCCGGCCGATCACGGTCTGGGTGATCCGCTGCCTCAGCAGATGTTCGAACTGTTCATGAGCGTCATGCTGGCTCACGGTCATGAGGATGTCTCCTTGTGCGAAGCGTGGCTCTTGTGGGCACTCCGGGTTACAGGATGATTTCAGGCTGGTTGACGATGGACATCATGGATGTGGCTGGTGCTGCCGGGCGGCGGAGCGCGTCCGCTGCATCGGTGCGGCAGGCCCGTGCCGGATCGCCACGGCGCCGAATGTTATGATCGTCATCGTTGGACGCATGTCGGACATGATCGGGTAGTCGCAGCCTCGGAGGCTTCTCGCGCAACATCGCAGCGAGGATGACCATTCATGGAAGCGCGTGCACGTCGGTCCGAGAACGAGGCCGTGCGGGATGACGATTCGATCCCGACCCTGTCGGTGGCGGAGCTGGAGGCCGACCCTCACGGCCTGTTCCGCGCTTGGCGGCCCCGCCTGCCCTTCGTCGCGCACGAGACAGGCAGCGTCCTCGTGCTGCGTGCCGAGGATGTCGAGCGATTGGGGCGCGACCCACGCCTCAAGGCGACGGAGACGGCCTATCCGGTGATGCGCGGCATCCCGGAAGGCCCGCTCTTCGACATCTTCGCGCACGGCATGTTCACCGCCAACGGCACGGTCCATCGGCGGCGGCGTTCGCCGTTCACCCGCACCTTCGCCACCCGGCTGATCGCGGCCCTCCGGCCGCATATTCGTGGGACGGCTGAAGCGCTCGCTCGGGAATGTCTGATGGAGGGCGAGGTCGACCTCGTGGCGCGTTACACCTCCCTGATTCCCGCTCGGACGATCGCCGACCTGCTCGGGCTGCCGCCAGCGGACATTCCCCGCTTCACGCGTCTGGCCTACGAGGTCTCGCGCGTGCTGAGCTACACCTTCGGGCCGCACGACATCCCGGATTTGGTCAAGGCCGCAGGTGAACTGCAGGATTACGTCGCGGCGATCCTCGATGCGCGGCGGCAGGCGCCGCGGGACGACTTCCTGTCCCATTATCTCGCGGAGACGGAGGCGGCGGGCGAACTCACGCCGCTGGAGGTGGTGATCCAACTCGTCCTGATGATCATCGGGGGCACCGACACGACGCGCGTGGCCGGCGCGATGCAGGTGGCTCTTCTGCTGCAACACCCGGAGCAGTGGGAGACGGTGTGCCGCGATCCTGGTCTGATCCCGGGCGCCGTGACGGAGGCCCTGCGCTACGAGCCGAGCGTGGCCTCGACCGCGCGTGTCACGCTGGAGGAGGTCGCCATCGGCGAGACCGTCCTGCCGCCGGGTGTCATGGTCATGCTGTCGCTCATGTCGGCGCTGCGGGATGAGGCGGTCTACGTCGAGCCCGACCGGTTCGACATCCGTCGCGTGGACCATCCCCGCCTGCATCCCATCTTTGGCGGCGGAGTGCACCGCTGCATCGGAGAGGCGCTGGCGCGGGTGGAACTGGAGGAAGGGCTCGCCGTGCTGACGCACCTCATCCCGAGGCTGCGCCTCGCAGGCGCGATGCCGAGAGTACAGGGCCACAGCGGCATTCGGCGGATCGATGCGTTGCGCGTGGCCTGCTAGCGCGGCGCGCCACCACGTCCCTCATTCTTGGATCGACGATCGATCCGAGAGCCATAGGCAACATCCGCGTGCTCCGGGAGCGCGCCGGCGTCTCATCGTCACCGGCTGGCGAGCCGGTAAGCGATCTGGCGCGCATGAGGTCGATGTGCTCGTCAGCGGCGCCTCGGCCGGCTGCGTCCTCGCCGATCACCTCGTCGCGCGTCTGGGAACTGGGGCCTGAGACCGCCGGTGCGCGCTTCCTCCGTTGCAGAACAACAAGCTGTCTGGTGAGGCAATCCTTGAGCCGGTGGGCGCGGCCGGTCAGGGCCAGTTCGAGGAGGCGCAACGTCCTGCCCGTGGTCGTAACGTCATCGGGACGGCCTGCACGACGATGGACGCAACGAGTTGCAACATGGGCCAGCCATCGTCCGAGCATGTGGACGGTGTGTTCCGATTCTCGCCGCTTCCCCGCAGAGATCCGGTCACTAGTTTACAGCTGTCGCGACGGTCCCGTGCGATCCGGGCGCTCCCCCGACGAGATGCGAACCCTTCGCAGAAGCGAGCGAGCGGGCAAGCACGATTCAGGCGCAGCGCAGCTCGTGATTCACGTCGTCTGAAACAGCCGTGCCGAGTGCCTGCACGGATTGACTCACAGGAGGGAGCGCCATGGCATCATACTACTTCACAATATCGAGTCTCATAGCATGCCCCCTGGCCGCGGGCTCGCTGATGCTGATAGGTATCTGGAATGCAAATGAGAACAGCATGGCCGGCGGAATTTCTACCTTAGCTGCTTCCTTCGTTTTGATCGCACTCTGCGCTCGCTTGGTCCACATCGTTTAGTGCGAGGCCGAGCTGTAGCGGGTACGCTGTCATTGAATTGAAGACGCTCGCGCGGCGGGCCCGCCTTCGGCGACTGGTGATCCGCCGCGCGCTCATCTACCGGGCTTAGACAAACCAAGTCTGCTTACTCGCCCAGAACGCGAATGCCGTACTTCTCGGAGACGCGCGCGATCTTGCTCGCCAAATCTTGCGTGTATTCCACCGGGCTCGCACTCGTTGCGGATTGTGGCAGACGTTCCCCAAGTTCGCGAAGGAAATTCGCGTGCCGCTGGCCGGGAAATGAGGTGCTGATTATCCGAGCAGGCGTTGCCGTTTCATTGCGAAATGCGTGCGGGACGCCTGGCGGACCCTGCACCAGCGTTCCCGCATGGGCGTGAACCACCTTGCCTCCGACATCGAAAGTCAAAGTGCCTTCGATGACATAGAAGCACTCGGACTCGAGGGAATGAACATGACGTGGCGTTCCTCCTCCCGGAGGCACGATGGCGTCGAGGAGATCGCCGCCGCCACAAGAGGTGCCGTCGCTCACGATGCGCACGAATGTGCCCAGAATGTTCCAGTTCTCGATGTCGCTCATCAATCAATTCCCTATACGTGGCATGATGCGATCCTGCCCGTGCCGCGTTACCGATCGATGTCTCGGTTCTTGACTGTTGTGTCAGGTGTAGCGGCGCGGAACATCATTCGAGAAGCCAGTCATGCTGCGAGCCGGTCGCCTCGGAGGAGACATCGCGGTCAGGATCGCTCATTCCGCCGACGTGTTTCGACCAGCGAGCATGGTGCTTGCCCATCAATCCGGTCGTTTCTCTCCGCTCAGAGCAGTAATCACTATTGCTCCAAAGTCATGTCATTTGTGAAATGTGCTCTGTACCGATATTTACAAATCACGTTAAATTCATCTGCCTTTCAATGCGGGGGAGATAAAACTCATCAGCGGGACGCACACTAAGCACAGTAACCCGAGTGCGCATAGTTCGATCATGGTGGTGGCTTCCATTGACTGAAGATAGAGGATCATCAGCCCGCTGAATACGCCGCCGAGCTGGCCAATCGTATTGATGACGGCGACGCCCGTCGCCAACGCAGCTCCTGCTAAAATCTTCGGAGGTAGGGCCCAGAACACCGGCAACACGGACAGCAGAGCACTTTCTGTCAAAAGCAACAAAATCGACGTGAGATGGTTATGGAAAGCGGCTGCCGCAAAATAACCAGCTGCGGCCAAACAGATTATCACACTGATAATCCTCACACTTCCGACGCGTCGATCTGACAGCCAGCCGGTGAGCAGCATCGAGGCCGACCCGATCAAGCCCAACGTCACCTCAAGGAGCGTGCTGGTGCCGTTTCCGAATCCATTGACCGGCGTGGATAAATCTTGTCGCCAATATTTCAAGCTATACAATGACGCCTGAATGATGAAGTAGACAAAGCCAAATGTGAATACATATGCAGTTTGGGAGCCAAAGGGTGAATCTTCAAGTGGCCATGGTTCGGTCCTGCGAGCGAATGGTCGGCCGGAATCAACGCCTTCGACGTTGATTGCCGGATGTGGCTCGTCGATTTCGGGCTTCAATACTATCATCATCAGGAAGCCGATCAGAAAGCAGGGGGCGCTGTTGATAATGAACAGCCATTGCCAGCCCGTGTATCCGAGCACACTGTGCAACTTGAGAATGATATTCTCGGAGATCGCGCCTCCCGACATCACGGCGAGCATAGGTGCAATGAACAGAACAGCGTATATGCGTCCTATACAGTGTCGCGGGAAGCACAGCGCAAGGTAGTAGATGATGCCCGGAGCAAAACCAGCTTGAAGCGCACCACTCAGAGCGCAAATCTCGTAGAATTGCCATTTGCTGGTGCAAAACGTCGTCGCCATGTTCGCAAGTCCGAGGGCTAGCACGCTGCCCGACCATCGCCGGACCCCGACCTTGTACAGCAACAGATTGCTCGGTACTTCGAATGACGCGTATGCCAGAATATAAATTATCACTGCGATGCTATAATCGAAATCCGAAAATCCCAAATGCGACTGCACGGAGGGTCTAGCGAAAATCAGACTGACGCGATTGACATACATGCAGTAATAGCAGCTGAGCACTAAAGGCATTATTCGCCAGAACGTCTTGCAGAAGCAGCCCGATAAATCCCCGGATCTTATTCGGTGAAAGATCATGGCAAAGTAGTTCTAAATGCTCAATGTCTGTGCGTTTGTAGCTATCGAGTCAAGATCAGACCCGGTGTCGTGAAATATGCGTGAACGGCCGTCATTTTCTCCTTCAAAGACCCGACGCGCGAGCTGGCAAAAGTCTGAGCGCGACATCCCCGACCTCTCCATTCATCATTGCGAGTGGTGTGACGAGGCGACGTTCCAAACCTGTTGCAATGTTCGGACGCACGGATTCAGCTGTAATCGGGGGAACGTCATGCTGGATGATTGTCATCCCCCTGGCCGCCGGCGAGCTAGGTTGATCGTCAGAGTCGGCCAGGACCCAAGACTTCCAGGACTCAGGACGTGAAGCATGCGGTGGGAACAGATCTTACGATCGGAGCAGGTGCTGCAGGTCCGGCGCCCGGACGAGGTAGTGATGGCTCAGGATGGCTTGACGCTGATGCGCGGATGCCCGTAGTTGGTTCGGCATGTCGCTGACATTATTGCCGTTTTGAGATCGTTGACCTGTTCACTCCCTCATTCATTGTTTATTGTGCAGTGATGTTATGGATAAACTGAGATCGAATTGCAAATATATATTTGCCAATTGGTCATTGTTGTTCAATTGTCAGATCTCAAACACCCAGTCGGCGATCTGGTATCTCCCAGTCGCCCCAATCGAGCATCACAATATCGCGACCAAGCGAGACGATCTATTATGTTACAACTGTAATATTTGCTCGGGCCTGTCGACCTATGCGGTATGACAATGTGTGCGCGAACGCACATGTCTGGTACGTCCGCACTATAAATGATGACGCAGGCGAATTATGTCTCGTGCCGCCGAACTCTGCCACGCGCTGCAAACACGGTCGATGTCGGAGAATGACCGGCCGCGACGATCGAGCCCGTACGATGTGGCCTGCGGTGGGCCGCACGGTGACGACGGTGCCTCACGGCCGCTTGGCCACATTCGAAACGACGTAAGGCCCGCGCATGAATGAACCGCCCCTCGTCCAGGAGCATTGCCCGCACGTCGCGCCACTTCCGATCCGGGTGTTGGTCGTGGACGACGACCCGGGGATGCGCCAGCTGCTGGCCACCTACCTGGGCGAGCACGATGTCCTGGTCGCCACCGCCGCAGGCCGCCAGGAGATGGCCGCCCAGCTGCGCGTCGGCGAGCCCCACCTCGTCATCCTCGACCTGAGGCTCGG